>JAUWXC010000059.1 GCA_030616565.1 Methanocellales archaeon
CCGGGGCAGGGGATTCGATTAGCACGTAGCCTTTTAGTTCATCCGGAACCAGAATCGCCCTGATATCACACTCTCTCTTTTTTGTGACCTGCTCGAGCAAATTTGCGACAGGTCTTTCCTGATTCGCGGTCGTTTTTATCACATAAACGGCAGTCTCATCACTCATCATATCCCTCTATTTACCGGCAAGCAACCCTGGCAGGATGCCCATGACAAAGTATATCAAAAAGCCGATGAATCCTATCAACAGGGTACCTGCAATACAAACCTTTGCAATCATGCTGAACTCTTCTCCACCCGGTTTTCTGGCTAATCTGAGTACTCTCACGTATTAATTGAGTTTCCGTGTCACCAATTCTCTCACCATTTGATAAACTAAAAGCGCCAAATGACATTCGATGTAAAATACCTTTCGCTACAAAGGGATTATCTCAAGAAGTCGATGCCATACTTCTGCGTGGGTCTCATTAACCCTTCAGGTTTGCCATATATCTGCTCTGATCTAACTCCGGTCACGACCACCATGGTCCTGATCGCACGCTCAAGCTCGGGGTCGATTTGTGCCCCCCAGATGATTCTCGCATTGGGGTCGATGCGCTGGTAAATCTCTTCCACCACCGCTTCTGCCTCTGCAACGGTCATATCGGGTCCACCGATTACGTTCACTAAAGCCGATGTTGCACCGGAGACATCTACATCCAACAGCGGAGATCTCAATGCCTTTTGAACCGACTCAATCGCCCTGTCCTCGCCGTCCGCCTCGCCAAGACCGATCATTGCTACGCCACCCTTCTGCATGACCGTTCGCACATCTGCAAAGTCAAGATTCACCAAACCAGGTTTCGTGATCAACTCGGTGATGCCTTTGACGCCTCTCATCAGCACTTCATCGGCTACCTTAAATGCTGCCTGCAATGGCAAATTTGGTACAATCTCCAACAACTTGTCATTCGGTACGACGATGACGGTATCTGCTACCTCTCGTAGACGTTCCAGGCCAGCCTCGGCATTAGCTTGCCTGACTGCGCCCTCTGCCTTGAATGGTAGTGTCACGATGGCGATGGCCAGTGCCCCTACATCTTTAGCGGCCTCGGTGACGATCGGCGACGCCCCCGTTCCTGTGCCCCCCCCTAAACCGCAGGTGACGAAGACCATGTCCGCGCCATCAACTGTTGCCCTAATCTCATCGTAACTCTCTCTGGCAGCATCCTCACCTATTTGAGGGATGCTTCCCGCTCCTAAGCCCTTGGTTTTTTGCCTTCCGATTAGAACCTTCTTGTCGGCGATGGTGTGGAGCAGATGCTGAGCATCTGTGTTTAACGCAAACAAGTCAGCTCCTTGAATACTCTCCTCCATCATCCTTTGGATTGTATTCGAGCCGCCTCCACCGCATCCAATAACGCGTATTGTAGTTTTGAGCTCTTTCAGAACTTCTATGAGCTCTTCATCAGTTTCGCCGAGTTTAACTAGGGGGGCTTTTTCTTGATTCTCCGTCTCTGCCTTTGTAAGCGCCTCCTCCACGATAGACTTCATGCTATTTTTCCTCCAAGTTGTGAAAATGTTGTTTTTATATAACCTCTTCTTCTATTTTATAGTTCCCTTTATCAACAACGTTATTTAACACATCATGATTATAATATCTTTCGTGGGAAAATGCAATCCGTACTTAAAACAGCGAAAAAAATCAGGACCATGGAGATAAGAGGCGCTGGCGCGATCGCAAGAGCTGCTGCATCTGCCCTTAAAGAGCACGCTCTCTCCACTAAAACCGACTCGCTGAGTGAGTTTAACAAAGAGATGAAAAAAGCTGCGCAGACCTTGCTAAAGACCAGGCCGACGGCAGTATCGCTACCAAACGCGATCCGATTTGTGACGCGATATCAGGGCGATACCGTAGAAAAAGCGAGAAAATCTATAGTTAGTTCAGCAGACGAATTCATCAAGCGCTCAGAAAAGGCGGTGGAGCAAATCGGCAAGATCGGAGCGAAGCGAATTCGAGATGGCGATCTAATCATGACTCACTGTCACTCAGCCGCGGCCGTTTCCATTATAACCACGGCATTCAAACAGGGAAAAAACATCAGGGTTATCGCAACCGAATCCCGCCCTATGATGCAGGGACACATCACGGTTCAACAGCTGAGCGATGCAGGCATACCCACAACGCTCGTCGTTGATTCTGCGATGCGGTATTATATGCAGGATGTGGATTTGGCGATTGTCGGGGCGGATGCGATTGGCGTGAACGGTTGCCTTGTGAACAAAATCGGCACATCTCAACTAGCGCTTGCAGCCCATGAAGCGAGGGTGAATTTACTCGTAGCGGCCGAGACCTTTAAATTCTCTCCAAGGACGATTTTTGGCGAACTGATCGAGATCGAAGAAAGATCGCCAGATGAGGTTTTGAGTGCGCAGAAGAGAAAATCGCTGAAGAATGTGACGGTACGCAATCCTGCATTTGATGTAACGCCACCAGAGTACATAGACCTCATATGTACAGAGGTAGGCGCGATACCCCCCGAGATGGCATATATCATCATCAGGGACTACTTAGGCTGGGAACTGGAAGAACTCGGAATTTAATCGGAACGTTTTAGAATGCGTCTTACAATGTCGCTGTGAGAAATCAGTCCTACCAATTTATCATTTTTCACAACTGGACACCTACGACGCAATCCTTTTTGATCTCTCTTTTAGTTCGATTGTATATTTCAAAAAGAGTGGGGTGACGATGACCGATACCGCAACCATCAACACTACTGCTGAAAACACTTCGGGTCCTATGATTCCCATACTTCGAGCTACGGCGATGACGACCAATTCAACGCCAACCCTTGGCATGCCCCCCACACCATAGATGAGGCTATCATAGGAATCCAAACCAACGAGCTTTGATCCTATGAAGCCACCGATCACCTTTCCTGCTAATGCGAGGATTATGAGAAGGGCGGCGAATAAGCCCGCAGTGCTTAGTGCACTCAGATCAACGGACAAACCGATGAAAGCAAAGAAAATGGGGACGAATATGCCATATGAAAAACCGCTGACCTTGTCTTGCACATCTTGGATCTTTGCGATCGGAATGGTGGAAAGGATTATGCCTCCAATAAATGCCCCTATGACGGCATGTAGACCAAATTTTTCTGCTAGGAAGGCGGAAAACAACGCTACCACAATCACGCCAGTAAAGATCGCCTCTTCCACATGCATCTTCTGTATGTACTCAAAAAGTTTTGGAAGAATATGGAGTCCCAAAATGACCATTATGATTATGAAGGCGGCTAATTTGCCCCCCATGGTCAAAAGTTGACCAGCTAATACCTTATGATATAATGATATTTGTATGACCACCGCCAGCAGGAAGAGGCACAGGATGTCATCCAATATGGAAGCGTTTAGTCGGATCGAGCCGACCCTGGTCGACAGATAATCGAGATCTATTAGCGTCCGGACGGTCATACCAATGCTTGTTGGCGTAAACACAACCCCTATGAAGAGGCACTCTAAGAACGGAAAATTGAACATCTTGCCCAGCAGAAAACCGAAAATGAAAGGAACCGTCACACCAAACGTGGCTGGCAAAAGCGATTGCTTGAACGTCGCTCGCAGCTCGTGCAGGTTTGTTTCCTTGTATCCTGCCGTGAACAAGAAGAAGATCGCACCCAACCCAGCTAAGAACTTCAGGATCTCGTCCTCTGGAGTGAGGAGAAAAACAGAAACCAACAAAAGTCCTGCCGAGATTTCACCTAAGACGCTTGGAAAGCCCATTCGTTCAAAGAATTCGCCGAACGCCTTTGCCAGTAATAAGAGCAGGAGGATTTGAAGAAGTATGTGCATTCCTACTACTCCATGCGCCTTCTCTTATAGATTTCATTGATGATGTCCCTCTTGGAGAGAATTCCAACGAGTTTTTTATTCTCCACCACACAAATATGGTTGGCTGAGTGTTTTATCATCAGATTAGCAGCCTCCTCTAGGCTGGCGTTTGGGGAGATGGTTATCGGATGATGATCCATGATCCCTTTAGCATCTTCACCTAGGAACTTCGTTATCGATCGACCGAACATCGCTGATGGCACACTTCCTATTAAGAGACACCGTAAGACTACGTCCTCACAAACCACACCAGCCAAGTCCCCCCCAGGTGTAACGACCGGATAGTTGTGATAGTGATATTTCTTGAACAACTTCAACAAATCCAGGATTGTAGCGTCTCCCTTAACCGTCACGACATCCTTGGTCATGATATCATTGACGTTGATGTCAATTTTCGCTTCGGCCACGGATGATGATATGTTGAGCATTTCTTAAAAACTTTCTTAAGGAAGAAGATCCTATTGTAAACCAGTGGTTGAGATACTATGGCTACAAAGTATCAGAAGTTTAAAATGCTCGATAAACAGCAATATGCTGAAGTAACTCGTTTTTTGAAAAAGTGCACTCATCTAACAGCGAGAGAGTGGGCGATTGCGCGCTTATGCGCAGATTTCAGGACCGCAACGAATCATGCCGAGATGACCTGGATTGGTGCCCATCTACCAGAGCTCGTACCGTTTATGAACGAGCCGTATTCACGCCAGGCAGTTGCTGCCGCGCATGTGGCATTCAAGAATAAGGTCCTCAGATCTGGCACGACATTCTTCTATGCGTATTATTCCGGGTTAATCTCCATGGAAGACACCGTCGACATGATTCACCAAATCGCAGAAAACATAGGGCATCTTCTCAGTGCGGGGGAGGGAAAGATACCAATAGGAGACGTAGATGCCGAGGTTCAACGAAAGGTCGCAGAGGTGCTGCGGCAGATTACCCACAATCTGCAAAAAGGTTCATGAATAGTCCTACTGAGCGAGCCTATACGAGCGAATGTAGCACCTTTTGATCAAACTTTTTTCTAAAAAGTTTGAACGGACGTGGCGGGATTTGAACCCGCGACCTACAGCTTAGGAGGCACGCGGACAATTGAGAACGTCTCAAATGCTTGCCGCCCTGTCCAAACTAGGCCACACGCCCTTGAAGTATTGTTTATGATTTCATCTTTAATGTATCGATTGGTGGACTAATAAATGATATGGCTGATAAATGATGAGGACATGATGATGAGTCAATAGATATTTAAGTAACGAGTGATATTTTTATATCTAATAAACGGAAGGATGATGTCATGGCTAAAAAGAAGGAGAAACTCAGTGTTAAAAAGCCAGAAAGGGTACCCACTGGAGTACCGGGATTTGATGATTTGTGCTATGGAGGACTTATCAAAAACAGAACCTATCTGGTTTCCGGAACGTCTGGCGCCGGCAAAAGCATCTTCGCGTTGCAATATTTGTATAATGGAGCTATTAAATACAATGAACCAGGCATCTTTGTTGCCACAGAGGAAAGACCGAAGGAAATACGGCAGAATGCTCTGGACTTTGGATGGGATCTAAAAGCGTTAGAAGACGAAAATAAGCTGGCGCTGGTTGATGCCTGTGCTGCCAAGATCGGCGTTCCTTCCAAGGAAAAGTACGTGGACGTCAGACCTTTTGACATGCGCTCTATGATGGACCAGATCATCACGATACAGGAAAAAATC
>JAUWXC010000098.1 GCA_030616565.1 Methanocellales archaeon
CAGAGATAACCGACATCGATCCTACCACGAAAAAAATTAGGACGACGGACATTTTCGTGTGGAATCCTGTGACAGATAGGTTTGAGAGAGCCGGAGACTCTTTGGTACTGGATGAGATCAAGCAGCGCAGAGGATGGACTCAAAAGGAATTGCAGCAGGAATTGAAGAACAGACAGACAGTTCTCGAGTATATGGTGGAAAAAGGAATAAAGGATCATAAGGACATAACGAAGACCATACAAGCGTATTATATCAATTCGGAAGAAGTGATGAAAAAAGTGGAGAGTAAAACCCTCTGAGGTGCTATGGACGCGATTAGCAAATTTGCGCTTCGCATATTTGGTCCTAGATTAAAAATGGAGAAATATTACTCCTTGGAAAGGGACCTAAGGCGGGCGCGAACCCCAATTCCCTGTGACGTGTATGTCGCAAGGTCAAGACTATATGCATTGATTGCGGGATTTGTCGGCGCTATTATCGGCTTGACGCTATCCTTCATCATCATATTCATCTTTGGCTTACCGCCAATCATCACAGCGCAAATCCCTAGGGCCCTGTGGTGGACGTTGGAATATAGAGAAATCATCTTCTCCATTTTTTTGGTGACAATGTTGACCATTCTACTGGGGGGTGCCTCCTATCTTCTCCTGATGATGATGCCGCGTTTCACGGCCAGCGAGAGAAAAACCAAAATTGATAGGGAGCTGCCATATGCCACTACGTTCATGTACGCCCTCAGCCAAGGTGGCATGAACATCATCGACGTGTTCAGATCGCTGAGTGAATCCCCTACATACGGGGAGGTGGCTAAAGAGGCCAGTATGATCGTTAGAAACATGGATCTATTCGGTCAAGATTTGAAGACTGCGCTGCGAGAAGTATCTGATACTTCTCCCTCTGAGAATTTTCAAGACTTGATTGGAAACTTGCTGTCCATAATAGAGAGTGGAGGTAGCGTTATCGCATATCTATCTGATAGGTCAGAGCAATATCTAGATAAAGCGATCAGGGACCAGCGGGGATTCCTGGAGTTGTTAGGGTTAATTGCAGAGTCGTATGTAACCGCCTTTGTGGCAGGGCCTTTATTCATCGTGATAGTATATACTGTAATGGCTACCATGAATCCAGGCAGCATGCTGATGTTATACCTAATAATCTATGCGGTATTGCCGATAGGTTCAGCTATGTTCATCGTTCTCATCAGCACGATGAATCCCGAGACTGAAAAAGGCATCACATCGTTCAAACTTGAGGAAATAGATGAGTACAAGGCTCTAACAATGAGGGCAAAAGAGGAGAAGAGCCTGTTTGAACAACTTGAAAAGGGAAGAAAAGGCATAGAATTTAAAGAGTTCTTGAAGAATCCTCTCAGAAGTTTATTCGAAAATCCCATGCGCGTATTATACGCAAGCGTGCCAGCTGGAATCTTATGGTTCCTCAGTGGGCTGGCTCTCAATCTGGGTAAAATGGTTACCTTTGATAGAGCAATCGGCATACTGGACGACTACATCATATTTGCCTTGATTATAATTTTGCTCCCGTTGGCAGTTTTCTTTGAAGTTTCCTCCCGAAAACAAAAAAAAGTGGCGAAAGAGATGCCAAATTTCCTGAAAAAACTGGCAAGCGCAAACGAGATTGGAATGACATTAGCACAGTCTCTTGAGTTAATCGCCAAGACAAACATCGGCGTGCTCACCACAGAGGTCCAGAAGATATGGAAAGACATACAGTGGGGTGCGTCGGTTGAAAATGCATTGAAACGATTTGCGAATAGGGTCAGGTCAGGTTCTGTATCGCGGGTCATGACACTGATACTAAAGGCCAACAAGGCGAGTGGGAACACGAGGGAGGTGCTGGAGGTGGCAGCCAAGGATGCGGTGAATCACGAAATATTGAGGGAGGAGAGAACGAATCAAATGATAATATATGTCGTCATTATCTACCTGTCCTTCTTGGTGTTCCTATTCGTCATCGCTACTATGTGTGGAACCTTTTTGCCGGTAATGAGCGGGGTAGGCGCTGGTGCTGCAGGTCCAACCTTCATGGGCGGCCTTGATATCGACATATTCAGGCGCATATTCTTCCATGCCGCCATAATTCAAGGTTTCTGCTCTGGGCTGATTGCAGGACAGATGGGGGAGGGCAGCGTCTTCTCAGGCATAAAGCACTCGATTATAATGGTATCAATAGCGTACTTAGCGTTCTTGATGATCTAAACCATCGCTTTTTTAAACATCACGTTCAAATAGAAATAGCATTAATACGCTCAACAGGTGTGAAATGAAAGTGGAAAAGGGGAAAGTAGAAAAGAGGAAGAGCACCGGCATCGAAATGCTGGATCGATACCTAAACAGAGGACTCCCCGGGGGCTCGGTAGTTTTGTTCAGCTCCGATCCAAAGTCCATGTCCGAGGTTTTTCTATATCACTTTGCTACAGCGCGGAAATCACATTACTTCGCGACCGACAGGGATCCAAAGTATATAAAACAAAACATCCTTGATTTCGGTTTGAGTACGGATAATGTAACCTTCATCGACGTGTACGGGCAGTATCATAAAAAGAGTGGCGGCTCTGCAAATAATAAGAGGGATAAGGCGATCATAAAATATTTTTCGGTCGAACTCGAGAAATTGAGGAAGTATAGGGATTTTACTTGTGTGATTGACACGTTCTCCTTTTTCCTGGAACTGGGCAGTAGCTATGGTAGGATAAAAGAATTGATCGATCAGATTTACAAGATGACAAAGGAAACTGATAGCGTATCCTATCTATACATTTTAAAAGGCGTGCATGACCCAAAGATCGTGAACACCATCAGCAATACGTGCGACATCATCTTTGACATCGAGTCTGTAAGAGTTGGCGATAAGGTAACCAACAAACTACTCATACCAAAGATACGGGGCATGTTTCCTGCGCCCACGCAGCTTATCAAGTATCAAATACGAGAGGACATACAGATCGATACCTCGATGTACCTGGCATGACAAGAGACCTGAGATTTGGCGGCAAGACATCAAAGCCGAGCGTGCGAAAATTGAATGACATGGGAGATGTCATCTACGACAAAAAATGGCTGAAGAGCGCCGGAAATCCAGAGTTATATTATATGTATCGGGACCTTTCCCTGAGCATCAAAGACAGGCAGCTCATACTGGAAAACGAACTGAGATATGATATAACGGTGATCCCGCCGCGCATGTTGGGTGCGGAGTACGTTAAAACCGCTGGTCATTATCATCCTTCTGCGCCTGGAACAGATTTATCATATGCCGAGATTTATGAGGTGCTGGAGGGAGAAGCACACTACCTGCTGCAAAAACGACAGAACGATGATATCGTAGATGTCATACTGGTCAAAGCTGAGAAAGGGGATAAGGTGATCGTTCCTCCAGATTACGGTCATGTGACCATAAATCCTTCCAACAAAGAGCTGAAAATGTGCAACTGGGTTGCCAGAGATTGCTCTTCGATTTACGGGCCCATAAAGGAAAAGGGTGGCGCCGCATACTTTGAGCTAACTACAGG
>JAUWXC010000053.1 GCA_030616565.1 Methanocellales archaeon
ATCGACCTGGATGACTTCTGCTCCTACTTTTATCAGCGCCAAGATTTCTGCTGCCTGCACATCGGCAATGTCATAAATCAGCTCCGGGTCGTCGTTGGACTTATAAGGCGCCTTTTCGTCGATAACACTAGCATACGCCAATGTAGATGGACCCGTGACGATGCATTTTACATCGCTCTTCGCAATACCCATTGTAAAAACATAATCGCCCACAGTTGTTGGCTTTTCTGGGGGTGTGATCCTGTCCACTATAATCGGGCGCCCAGCCCGGACCTTAAACCCTGGAATATTTCTTGCAAACAGCGTGACAAAATCAGCCCTGACCTGCCCATCTGAAATCAATTGAATGCCTGCGTTTACCTGATCTTTTACCGCCTCTTCTCTCGCCGATCTGAATGGGTCTTTCTCGCCTTTTATCAACGCATAGACATCGCTAACATCGGGCTTGGTAGGATAGCTTCCTACGACCGTTGTGGTAAAACTCGTTACTTCGCTGTCCGTTGTATCCTCCTCCTTGCATCCATAATACACTTGCCGCCAACTGCACCACCCAAGGGGTTCTTCGGCGTACCCAAGGAATGCAGGCATCTGGCAAGCACAGCAGCCCCTCTCGCCAATCCATCATCTACGAAGACTATCTTCCGATCGCCCAGTCTTTCTTGAATCAGTGCCGGTTTTGCACCGGTAATCACTCCTCTACCCGTGAGCCCGATGACACCTTCTAACCCATAATCCCATGTAACCTCTACGATTCTTTTTACTAACTCCGCGGCAGTTTTGTCTATCAGTCCCATGACCTTTGCGCTACCGCTTTCACTTAGTAACTCGGCACTGAACTTGCCTAATTCATTCAAACGATCTCCGTTCTCGCCGACATCCACCCCTATTAGGATAACACCTGACTCCTTCAATCCTTTGGGATTTACTGGGACAGTGCCGAATCTTCTTTCAGTCTTCACCCTCTTAATTTTGATCAGGTTCATCACATCCTCCACATAGCTCTCCGGTACGTTAGTATCCGAAGCACCGGTTAACTGTAGCGCCGTCTCCACGACGGGTTGAGCCAGTGCATCGAATATCGCACCAGCCATCCCGCAATAACTTCCGACCACATCCGCATAAGGCGATTTACCATCTGTTACTCTACCCGATAAAGTCGTTCCAAAATCGATTCCAATACACGGATTTCTAAAGTCGATAGAAGTCCACTTAGCGCCTTCTTTAATCCCTGCCAGAATCAATTCGCCCTCCATTTCGTTTGCTACGATTGGAGTTTTGATACAACTCACGCTGGCAACTGTGTTATCAAAGGTCACAGCATCCATAAATGAATAGTTTTGTAACGCTGCGGGTAGATTTGATTTACTCATGGCACCTGTCATCTTGCGTGGCGGTATCCCTGCCGCCAGACAGCCATCAGCCAACGCTTTGATAATTCCACCCACCTCTTCCGGCGTTTCAAACCCTGCCACCACTCCCGTCGATCGCACAGCAAAATCCAAATCATTGACGCTGATTTTTGCTTTCGTCAAGGATCTGAGGAGTATTTTTTTGATAGTCTCAGCTACCGCTTCGCGAGACAGTGGTTGACCTCTCACCGTCAGCCCGAATACTTCTTCACCCTCTTTTGGTGGGCGAATGAATGCCGTCAATTCCACGGTCTTATCCAGAAAATACGTTCGTCCCTCACTTAGGTCGGTGGCGGTCAGTATGCATTTGGTTGTCGTGTTGCCGAGTTCAATAGATGTAACTACGTACACAGTATCTCTCAGCGCAAATGACGCATCCACGAACTTGCTTTTTGCAATCTCCACCTATTTCACCCGAGGATATATGAAACAATAATATGATTGATTATACTTAATGCCCTCTTATGTTAGCCTTTATAAAACTTGTAGGGTCCATACAAAATCGGTAAATTTAAGATATTCCTGTCGTAAACACCAATTGATTATGAACCCTTACCTATCGCAACAAATGTATGATTTTGAGTCCCAAAAAGAGGAAGTACTCAGGAAGCTGAAAAAGGAGCTGGGCGAGTGGATGGCAGCTGAATATTATACACCCCATCAAGCCTCCTGATTTGAGGAACAAATGTTCGAAATCGCTGGAATATGCGCCATCTGTGGACATGTTGCGAAAAAAATGCGCACATGCTCTCTGTGCGGGAATATCGTCTGTAGCAATTGCATCTCAGAAGGTATTTGCGTAATTTGTGCGCGAGGGCGCTCTTCCAAATCATTGAGGTGATGCTGCGCTCATTCTTTTGTTTCCATCACTGCAAAGTACTTGGAAGAGACCACGTTCTTTATCGATTCGAACAGCAGTTCCTTGGATTTGGTGATATCTTTCTCTCCCTGAAGAACGGTCTCGAACACGCCCAGAGGTATTTCAAGAGTGGCATATACCGGCGTCCCTCTGGCCTCCCCCCATGCGCCAAATACCTTCTCTAACATGTTTCTCATGTGAACCTCGATGTTTTTTGATTTGGCATAAACGTAGATGCTCGTCTTGCCGATCGCAAATGTCAGCACCGTTGAAATGCCCTCAAGGTCCAACAAGTAATCACACACCTTTGACAATGTACTTGGGTCTTTTGTATAGCCTATGCTCGTTACGAGGTGCGTGTCCTTTAGCATCTTATTTTTGATGGCTTCCGCCAGATCTGCAAATGTCTCCGACTTGACAGATGGGTGCTCCAATCTCATTAATAAGTCTACGTCTGCATCCGGAAAAACCTCGAGGTATGCCTTGAGGTCGAACTCATATAGATTAGTTATTAGCCCTCTCGTCGCATCTCTAATCGCATATAAGAGTTGGGCAGCTAGCTGCTTGTCAACTGTAATGTTAAGTCTTTTTAGATACTCTATCATTATGCTCGATGTCGTCTCCACACCAGACCTGATATCCTTTAGTTCTGCTTTTATATCCCTGGCATCACCCTCGTAATGTGTGATTATAATTAAAGGCGGACGCGTGATATGTTTCAACTGGCTTGGCACAGCATCTACAAAGGCCAGTCTCATATCGTTGAGATCGGCAACGCTCTGGAGCATGCTGAGGTCTTCCTCCATTAAATTGAGGAGAGTTTTGTTCTGGATGTCTCCCCTATAGAATATATTGGCGCCTATGTGAAAGTGTTCTGCTATTCTCTTGAGTGCCAAAGCGCTAGCCAGAGAATCTGGTGAAGGATCGTCGCATATGACGATGGTCAAGCCCTTGTCTTCACAGGATTGCACCAGCTTCTTTAGTTTCCTGGTAAGCATCTTCTTGCTTATGCTGGGAATGTTTACCACCTTGGGGTATCTTCTAGTTCATAGGGCTTTAAATATGTGACGTGCAATTCACACCAACTTGTTTATCGGGTGATCGTCTGCCGGGATGATGTCAAAATCCGCAGCCGCCTCGGCTATCATGATATCTGCCATTGCAGCCATCGGAAATACATACGGCGCGTTCCCAATCGGACCATACAAAATAAAGTCGCCGGCAGCCATCTGCTGCAATCCTATCGAGCCCATATCACATGCTTTGTAGATTAGGGCATCTTCTTTCTTCTTGTTCCTAAGCCAGTTCCAAGAGGAGGGGGCGTTGTGAATCCCTGAGCCGACAGGGTAACCCCACTTTGCCTTCGCCACTAACGTCATTCTTAGCGCAATGCCAGCACCGTTGCCTATCGGCGTGATGCTTGGATCTATTAAAATCTTCGAAATTCCGCAATCCTCTGCAATTTGAATCAATCCTTTCTCGGCGACGTTGGCACCATTTTCCAAGAGGGCGATGCGTCCTTCTAAAGAGGAGTCCATTGCATTAAAGCCCATGACAATCGATGCATCGACACCCGAATGCCTTAATACATCAATTTCGTCGTCGGTGATGGCCATGTTAATCGAGTTGTTAATCGCCCTGTCCGCAAGCCCCACTTCTGTCACGTACTTTACCCCCTCCATTCGAACACACGCTTCAGTCGAATCGATCAGAAAAGGCGCCTCCGTAATCTCGCTAACAAAGTCGATGTATTTTTTAATGCCGACCTCGCTACTGCTGAAAATGTGAACCATACAGGGATTTCCCGTTTCATCTGCACAGGAAGATTGTTTGTTGATAAGAACTTCCGCCTTCTTCTTGTCGAAGACGCCTTGACCCCCATCTTCAACGATCTTATGATTTGGATAAAATATGGTGCCAGCTAATACAGTGGCTAACTCGCCCGGCTGACCACCAATTTTTACCCCTGCAATATTTACTATTTTTTGCTCTTTTTGAAACCTGAACATTTGACCTCACGCAATGATGCCGCTACTGGCATCCAGTGACACATCCCTTGATATCAAGACGTCTCCCGCACCTTTTATCTCTAATTTCTCTCTTTTCCTCTTCTTTTGCACAGCATGAACGATCATGGGGGGCTCTGAAAATGCATCGCCCTTGTTATGGTATTCTTCTATAATCTGTAATATTATCTTCATGTCAGTCTCGCCAATTCTGTCGATGAGCTGGACCTGGACTTGAAACCTTTTAACTGCGTCCTCCGGGATATTTTCAATAAAGGGAATTGCGCCCTCTGAGCTGATGATTCTTCCGTTGTCATCAATACCGTTGGCATGGATTGCCTTTAACGTATTGCCACTCATGTGCCCCCTGGACTCTTCCCCACAGATTAATATAAATCGTATGTTTGGGTTTGCCACTACATTTGCTATGATCTTTTCTATTCCAAGATTTTCGGTATGACAGGGACCGATGATGGCGACCTTTTTCATGCACTCTGGCACAAGCTCAAAATGGCTTGCGAGTGTGACCACGCAAATTCTGGATTTGTCATTCCCAGCTTGATAATCGCCCTTCACAACTGGCCAACCATGCATGCAACTCATTATGATGACAAACCTTAATTTACTTATGGATTGCGTACCGTATGTACAGTGATGGAAGTTGAATGGACTGAGAAATATCGCCCAAAAACGCTGAGCGAGGTGATTGGAAATAGCAAGGCCATCGCCGAACTAAAGAAATGGGGGAAGATTGGAAGAAGGATAAAAAAGCTGTAATTTTGTATGGGCCACCTGGCATTGGCAAGACCTCTGCTGCCTACGCGCTCGCCAACGATGTGGAATGGAGCGCCATCGAACTCAATGCCAGCGATCAGCGTACGGCGGAGACTATCAAGAAAGTAGCAGGTGTAGCGGCCATCACCGGAACTTTTGAGGGTGTGAAGGGCAGAAGGTTGATAATTCTGGATGAGGCGGATAACATCCATGGTAACGCGGATAGGGGAGGCACCAAGGCAATAGGGGAAGTAATAAAAAACGCGAATCAGCCCATTGTTCTGATAGCAAATGAGTATTATGATATGTCCAAGACGCTCAGGGGTTTGTGCAAGTCCATTCAGTTTAAGGCCGTTCAAAGCAAGACGATCGTTCCCATATTGAGAAGGATATGTCGCAAGGAAGACATCGAGTGCGATATTAAGACGTTGGAGAACATTGCAGCCAATGCACCAGATTTCAGGTCTGCGATTAACGATTTACAGGCAATCTCACAGGGCAGAAAGAAGGTCACTACCGATGACATAGCTGTTGGGGTGCGGGACACCAAGGAGTCGATTTTCAAGGTTCTGGCCAAAATCTTCAAGGACCCCACTCCAAGAGAGGCTTTGTCAGCGCTATATACCTTGGACGAAAGTCCGGATGATTTTATCCACTGGCTGGACGAAAATCTGCCCAAGGAGTACGTGGGCAAGGACCTTGTTAACGGC
>JAUWXC010000004.1 GCA_030616565.1 Methanocellales archaeon
AAGGGCTGTATGGTTATTGGTTGTATTGTTTCTATTTGCATTGCCTGTATTTGTAATAGCGGATTTCATGAACAAATATGCGTTTACTCTGGGAGTTGAATCTTTAGACAACCTAATAAAGAGTGAAAATTTAGAAGAGACTGATTTGAGAGATACATATTGGCATTTAGAAACAGCAATTAAGAAATTATGCGATTTCCAATACCTTCCAGAGTTTTCAATTAAAAAATTAAAATTTACCGACTTTGACTTAGATAGTATGCTGCATGCAGTTGGGTGTGTAGTGCATTATGGAGATAAGAATACATTAAAAAATTTGCGTGATAGAGTAAAGAATCTTCAAAAGTTAGCAAATGATGGTATATTGAATAGAGTAAAAATCTGGGATGAATTACTAGAATTGAATCGGTTTACATCTGAATTTTTAAACAGCAGAAAAATCAAACATAAAGAACCAACATCCTTGTATGACCGTATGGCTTGGTTACATGAAAAGAAAGTACTTCAAGTGCTAGTCCCAATTGCATATATCACTGGTGTCATTCTATCGCTAATTTTAGCGCTAATGGGAATTCTCCCTATCCAAGTGTCTATTCTACCAATTCCATAGTTTTTCATTTGTGGATGCGTTTCAAGGGACTAACTTTGGATGTTGGATAAATTTTTGCTCCACACTTGGCACTCTCCCCTCTAATGTCACGACCCAGTTACCAATCTTCTCATTAAAACTTCCAGATCAGTTAGCTCTTCACCCTTTCATAACGCCCATCGGGGCGAGTTTGGCAACCGTCTTGCTGATGCCTGCCACTTCGCACACGCGCACGACTTCATGGATATCTTTATACACGCCTGGCGCTTCTTCTGCCAGCACCTTCCAGCTGGCTGATTTCACGAATATGTCTTTGTTTGCCAGGTTCGCCTTTACGTGCTCGCCCCTGAACCTTTTAAGTGCAGCATGCCTGGACATGACTCGCCCTGCGCCATGGCAGACGGAAGAAAATGTTTCCTCTTCAGCCATTTTTGTTCCTACTAAAACGTAGCTGGCAGACCCCATGTCTCCTGGAACGAGCACGGGTTGACCAACATCACGGTAATTGCTTGGTATGTCGCCAGCACCAGGACCCAGGCACCGGGTTCCGCCCTTCCTGTGCACGAAAACCTTCGCCTTCTTCCCGTCCATCTCGTGCTCTTCCAATTTGCCGATGTTGTGCGCAACGTCGTAGACGACCTCTATGCCAATGTCCTCTTGACTCATGCCGAGAACCTTTGCCATGCTTTCTCTCACCCAGTGGTTTATCATCTGTCGATTGCACCATGCGAAGTTGGCAGCGCAGGACATCGCAGCGAAGTAATCCTCACACTCCTTCGTTCCTGCCGGTGCATAGACCAATTCGCGGTCAGGCAGCTTCGCTGTCTCTGCCCTAAACTTGGTCTCGAGAATTCGTAGATAATCCGTGCAAACCTGGTGTCCAAAACCCCTGGAGCCGGTATGAATCATGACACAGACCTGTCCTTCGCGTTCGATGCCAAACGTTTTCGCGATATCTGGCAGGTAGATTTTGTCTACCTTCTGAATTTCCAAAAAGTGATTCCCTGCGCCCAGTGACCCCAATTGAGGAGCACCTCTTTGTTTTGCCTTCACTGAAACCTTCTCCGAGTTGGCAGATTTCATGCACCCCTTTTCTTCCAAGTGTTCGAGGTCTTTTTCAATTCCATAGCCGTTTTTCACAGCCCATCCTGCTCCTGTTTCGAGGACTTCGTCGAGTTGCTGCGCGGATAACCTGATCTTTCCACCCTTGCCAACGCCAGAGGGGACGTTCTGGAACATTTCCATCACCAGTCCTTCCACATGCGGTTTGACGTCTTCCGCGCTCAGTTTTGTCCTCAAGAGGCGAACGCCACAGTTGATGTCAAAACCTATTCCTCCTGGAGAGAGACCGCCTGTTTCAGAATCCAGGGCGGCAACGCCACCGATTGGAAAACCGTAGCCAAAGTGCATGTCCGGTAATGCGATGGAATGTTTGTAAATTCCCGGCAGGCAGGCGATGTTTGCAGCCTGTGTTATCGCACCCTCCTCAACCTGCTTTAGCAAGGTATCTGATAGGAATATCCATGTCGGGACGTGCGTCCCCTCAACAGCGCCCTTGGGCAGCTCCCACAGGCATTCACCGAGCTTTTTTAATTTTTCCTTCAATGTCATTTCTACCTCTATCTCACTATGGTCACGCCGAGGAAGGGATTTGAACCCTTGCGTTCCAGAGGAACACCGGTTGTCTTTGACCCTCTTTATTTTTCCGTCAACGCTTTTGCGAGCGTTAGCGAGGAAAAGGGTTATTCAAGACCGGCGCCTTAGTCCACTTGGCTACCTCGGCGAACAGCGATAGAAAAATGGGCTTGACACATATTAACGTTGTGCCAGAACGATATTCTCATATCGCAGGAGGAGAATGACATAGATGACATAACGGGCTCGTAGTATAGTTCGGATAGTACGGAGGCCTCCGGAGCCTCTAACCCGGGTTCAAATCCCGGCGGGCCCGTGGACTTTAAAAGGATGTTTTATCCTTCGAGCACGATCTCGATGCTGACGTCTTCTGGGACCTGAATCCTCATCAACTGTCGCAGCGCCCTTTCATCCGCGTCTATATTTATCAGGCGCTTGTGCAGCTTCATCGTCCAATGCTCCCATGTAGCGGTCCCCTCTCCATCTGGACTCTTTCTGCATGGCACCACAAGCTTCTTTGTCGGGAGTGGAATTGGCCCAGAGATACTTACGCCCGTTCTCTCAGCGATTTGCTTGACCTGACTGCAAACATCATCCAATTTATTCGGACTGGTTCCTGATAGTCGTATCTTTGCTCGCTGAGCCATTTTTCCATCCTAATTATCGAGACTTGATGTCGATGCACATGCCAGCAGCGATCGTCATCCCCATGTCCCGGATCGCAAATCGTCCTAACTGTGGAACATCCTTGACCTTTTCGATGACCATCGGGCGTGTTGGTTTAACCTGTACAATCGCTGCATCGCCCGTTTTCAGGAAATCTGGCTTTTCTTCCTTGGCCTGTCCAGTCTTGGGATCCAGCTTGCTTTTAAGTTCAGTCAACGTGCAGGCAACCTGCGTGGTGTGACAGTGGAACACCGGCGTATATCCTACTGTAATCGCAGATGGATGCTGAAGTACGACTATTTGTGCTGTGAATTCATCGGCAACAGTTGGCGGTTTGTCAGGATGTCCACAGACGTCCCCCCTTCGTATATCATCCTTGCCGACTCCTCTAACGTTGAACCCTATGTTATCGCCTGGAACTGCCTCTGGAATTTCCTCATGATGCATCTCAATCGATTTGATCTCACCGCTGACGTTTGCTGGCTGGAATATGACCTTATCGCCTTTCTTCATCTTGCCCGTCTCCACACGTCCGACGGGGACGGTTCCAACACCAGAGATGGTGTACACATCCTGGACCGGGACGCGTAGCGGCAACGTGACGGGTTTCTCTGGCTCTTTTAGCGTATCAAGTGCTTCTAACGCCGTGGGTCCAGTGTACCACGGCATTTTCTCACTTTTCTTGGAAACGGCATCTCCCTTAAACGCAGAAGTCGGTACGAACTGAATACCCTCGGTCTTGTATCCAACCGTTTTGAGGAGCTTCTCGACATCGTCTTTTACCTTTTTGTACTTGCCTTCATCGTAGTTAACGACATCCATCTTGTTGAGGACTACGATCAACTGATTGACTCCGAGCGTTCGCGCTAGGAATATGTGCTCCTTGGTCTGGGGCATTACGCCCTCTTTTACATCTACCACCAGCACGGCCGCGTCTGCTTGCGATGCGCCGGTGATCATGTTTTTGACGAAGTCCCTATGCCCAGGACAGTCAACGACGGTGAAGTAGTATTTGGGCGTATCAAATCGCCTATGAGCGATGTCGATGGTGAGCCCCCTCTCCCTCTCTTCTTTCAACGAGTCCATTACCCATGCAAACTCGAACGTGGCTTTTCCCTTTGCCTCTGCCTCTTTCTTGTACTGTTCAATTATGTGCGCTGGTACAGCGCCCGTCTCGAACAACAGCCGTCCCACGAGTGTCGATTTCCCATGGTCAACGTGTCCGATTATCGCCAAATTCAGGTGTGGTTTTCCTGCCATAATCTTCCTCCTTCATATCTCTACTAATGCACTTAATCTGTGACGTGGATTATGCTTTTCTTAGACTTATACAATTCGGTTCCAACACCCTTCCTTTAAGGTCACGAAGTTTTTAAACCTTTTCTTTGCCGGATTTGCCGAATCAGTCCTTCCTGCAGGTTCTGCGGGAGTATCTGGAACCCGGCGTGCTCAGTATTCCACAGAGCCCTTCCTTCCGTAGCAGAGCGTATGTCTCCAGCAAATCCAAACAACTCTGCCACAGGAGCTTTGCCTCTGATAAAGCTCATGTCACCTTCTTGCTGTATTTCCAAAATCTGACCGCGTCGCCCCTGAATCTCTCTGGTGGCGTTACCCATCAAATTGGTCGGCACGTGTATATACACGTCTTGAATTGGCTCGAGAATCGCCGGTCTCGCCTGTCTGATCGCTTCGTGAATTGCCTGTCTCGCAGCCGGAATGACCTGTGCAGGACCTCTATGTATTGCATCTTCATGGAGCTTTACATCTATCAGCTTGACCTTTATGCCCTGACACGGCTCTCTTGCAAGCGGGCCAGTTTCCATGGCCTCCTTAAATCCTTCGATAATGAGTTCCATCGTCTCTCGCAGGTACTGAATGCCTTTTGTCATGTCCACCAGCATGTTGGAGCTGCAGATCTCCACGACCTTTTTCGCTTGATTTTTGTCCATTCCCGTGTTCATCAACAAGTCTCTCCGCTCCAGTGCATCCATCCTCATGGAAACCTCGCCGGTTTTAATCAGTTTGACGACAGACATCTCGAGAGGCTCAACTTCCATATAGAATCTGTTGTGTCTGTTTGGGGATACGCCCTCCACAGGTCCTGCCCCACTTTGAATGGTCTCCCTATAAACTACAATTGGTGACGAAGTGGTAATGGGCACCCTATAATCTCGTCCAATCCTGTGAGTGACAATTTCCAGATGCAATTCACCCATTCCGGATATAAGGTGCTCCCCTGTCTCTTCGTCAATTTTAACGTTGAGCGTTGGGTCCTCTTTTGATATCTGACGGAGCACTTCGATCAACTTTGGCAAATCCGTCATGCTTTTTGCCTCAACTGCAACGGTCACCACGGGCTCGCTAACATGTTTTATGCCCTCAAATGGCAACATATCCTTCAACGAGGTGATGGTAGAGCCAACTATGGCGTCCTTCATTCCCGTGATTGCAGCAATGTTTCCAGCTGGAATTTTTTCCACCTCTAAACGCTCAGCACCCATAAATACACCCACCTGCTGGACTCTATTGGTTTCATATGTACCGGAGATGTAAAGTTCCTGGCCACGCGACAGCGTCCCACTGAACAATCTTCCAGTAGCGACCTCACCCGCATGCGGGTCTATGCTGATGTCAGTTACCATCAATGCGACTGGCCCATTGGGATTACATTTTTCCATTGTTCCTCCTACCTCGCTTGACCTGTCGCCTTTCCATATCACTCCTACTCTATCTTTTTGTGCCGTTAGCGGGTTTGGCAGGTGTCGGATGACCATGTCCAAAACGATCTCATGCAGAGGGTTTTTCTCTGCGAGCTCTTTCATCTTACCGGTCTGGCAGCATTCGTATACTTCCTTGAAACCCATGCCGGTCTTCTTCATGTGCGGCACGCTGATCGCCCAGTTGTATAGTGCAGAACCAAAGGCGACGGTGCCATCAGCAGCATCAACCTTCAATCCCTGTGCATACTGCTCTGGTTTCATGCCTTTGATCAATTTATTGATACTACCGATGAGGTTGCCGAGCCGGATTTGCATCTCCTGTTGGTCGACCTTAAGCTCGTTGACAAGTCTGTCCACTTTATTCACGAAAAGAATGGGTCTGACGTTCTCCTTAAGGGCTTGGCGTAGCACGGTTTCGGTCTGTGGCATCGCCCCCTCTACGGCATCCACTACCACTACTGCTCCATCCACCGTTCTCATCGCTCTGGTTACATCCCCCCCAAAGTCGATGTGACCAGGCGTGTCGATGAGGTTGATTAAATATTCCTCCCCCCCAAACTCATGAACCATCGAAACGTTGGCTGCATAAATCGTGATGCCCCTGGCTTGTTCCTCTTCGTCAAAATCCATGAACAGCTGTTTGCCGGCCAGTTCCTTCGAGATCATTCCGGCACCTGCTAAGAGGTTGTCTGTTAGCGTTGTCTTTCCGTGGTCGATATGGGCGACGATGCCTATATTCCTGATTTTTTCTGGCTCGTGCATCAGCGTTTTCACGCGTTCGATCATCTTCTTTTTTTTGGTCATGTCTATCGTGCCGCCTTTGCTACCCTTTCCTTCTCTTCTTTTTTGCTGATTGCATAGCTCTTCATGTCATATTCTGACGCCGCTATGATCTCTGAGGCGAGGCACTCTTCTATGCTTCTTTTGCTTTTGAAGGCTGCTTTTTGAGCTCCCCGGGCTATGAACATCAGTGCCTGGTCTATTCTCCGTTGGGTGGAGGTGTCTACGGATTTGGGGACTGAAATACCCCCAAATCTTAACCTGACCACTTCCTCCCTTGGACCCGCGTTCTCTATTGCTTTTACAAGCAGTTGGACGGGGTTTTTTCCTGTTTTGGTGTGAATTATTTCGAACGTCTCTCTCACAATATTGAACGTCTTCTGTTTTTGACCCGTGCTGCGCTCTTTTCTCATCATTTTGTTGATCAACCGTTCTACGATAGATATGCTTGATTTACTGAATTGCTGGCTGGCCACTCTGCCTCCCGTGTGGGGTGTTGCAATTTCCTTGAGATTTGCATACTGCCTGACCCCAAGGTCCACAATTTCAATCTCTGAAACATCCCATTTTTCAAATATCTTCACGAGATCACCTTATTGGTTTCTCCTTGCGACCAGACACCATCTCTTCCAGCGATACATTGTTGACTTTTGTCACCTTCCACCTCACACCTGGGATATCCCCCATCGCACCCCCCATCCTTCCGCCAATGCCCTCAACTATAACCTCATCGTGCTCGTCTATGAAGTTAATCGCTCCATCTCCAGGGCAGAAGGCAGTTATCTGTCGCCCGTTCTTAATCAATTGAACCCTGACGCACTTTCGAATTGCGGAGTTGGGTTGCTTTGCCTCTACGCCCACTTTCTCAAGCACGATACCCCTTGCTTGGGGCGCCCCCTCTAGTGGATCTGCTTTTTTGCCCAGACCAAGCGCTCGCCGCTTGTAGTAGATGTCACTCCATCGATACTTTTTGCGTTCGCGCTTTTGTTTCCTAGCTGCATACATTCCTTTGCCCATTTTACCTCACTGGATTACTATGTCACCTATACCATGATGTCGTTGCGCTAACATCTTCGCTTTTTGTATATTCCTTCCGTTTCGCCCTATGGCGAATCCCCTGTCCTTTGGCGAGATTTCTACAAACGCTAAACGTTTATCCTTTTTGCTTACCACGCTCACATTTTTTACCGGCACGGGATGGAGCGCATTTCGAATAAACTCATTATCGTCTTCTGAGTGTTCCTCGAGTTCAACGTGATTTCCTATTGCTTTTTTTACTCCGTTGATGCTGCTGCCCCCTCTGCCAATGGCCAGCCCCATCTCTCCTTTCTTGATGACGAAAATTACCCTGTCGTTTTCCTCGTCGATGACGCAGTCCTTTGCCGTAGCGCCGGTCAAGTTCTCGAATAGCGCGATATAGCGAATCCCCTCGGTGGTGAGTTTTACTTCACTCATCGAAGCACCGCCATGATGTCGGATTTTCCGGGGTCTATAATCGCAAGGGCAGATATCGCGTATGGCTTGCCGCATGCCCTACCGAGATCTATGCTGGGTTTAGCGTACCTAAAGATGGGAACTTTATCTCCTAACTCGTTCATGACGTGACGGGGGCAATTGGATGCGAGAATCACCAGTTGTGCATCGCCTTTTTTCGCCGCATTTATCGTTTGATTTGAGCCAATGACCGCTTTGCCAGTTTTCATCACATTTTGCAATGCCTTGTCTACGTCCATTCGCTTACTCCTTTGCTTTGTATATCAGTTCAACATCGCCAGTTCCCAGTTGTATCGGCTGTCCCACGATTACATTTTCGGTAACTCCGGCCAGTTCATCAACATATCCCTTTACGGCCGCATCCAACAGATGATTCACCGTCACCTCAAAAGCAGCTCGTGAAAGCACGCTTGCCTTCTGGCCCGCTACGCCATGGCGTCCGATTTGCTTGACATCTCCCTCTGCGGTTACCATGTCTGCCACCAGCATGATATGGCGTATATCCACCTCGAGTCCCTGCTCTCTTAAGGTGTCCATCGCCTCGGATATGATAGCATTGCGCGCCGCTTCTATTCCCAGAACTTCAGAGATTTCGTTGATGTTATTCGTTTTCGTCCTGCTGGCGTCTACACCTTCAAACTGGAGTATCCTCTTGAGCGCTGAACCCTCCGTGTACATTACGTACTCGTCATTTTCTTTTCTAATTATGACCCTGTGAATTCCTTTAACACCTTTGAGCGTTATGCCCTTAACATCCTCTACCAATTGCAGCAATCCCCTGTATGAATGCTGCGCTGGATTGATCGTGAGTTTCAATCCTTCCGGTTGTACATCTGCCTTAGTTTCGCCGTTAATCTTTTGAACGATCTCCTCCGCGGTAATATTTCGCCGGGATAGTATTTTTTCGTTTAGTTCAACTACTATCTGCATCTTTGCCATGTCAACTGCTACGCTTCCAACATCGATTATGTTGGTCTCCTCGATCCCCCATCCCAATGCCCTGGCCTTCTCTCTATCCCTTGCATATTCTGGCTCAAGTTTTACCCTCATTATGGGCGTGCTCGGTACTTTTCTGGCATCCGCTATCTCTATAAGTCTTGGCAATCCGAGTGTGACGTTGATCTCAGCCACTCCTGCATAGTGGAACGTCCTCATCGTCATCTGCGTACCCGGCTCACCTATTGATTGCGCTGCTACAATTCCAACTGCTTCGCATGGTTCGACTCTCGCCCTCTCATATGCGCCAACGGACATTTGAAGGATGCGTTCCAGCTGTGCCTCTGTGGGTTTGACTTTGTTCAGATAATCTCTGAGCTCCTCGATTATGCTCAGTGGAAGTGGAAGCCCCTTCAGCTTTGAGTCAATTAATAGGGGCGTTACAGCGCCCGTTTCTTTTTTCTTGGCTTTTTTCGTCGTTTTTGTTACCTTCGCATTTGTCTTGCTCAACATTTTCATCACTTTGTGAGTAGCAGTTTTTGAAATCCCCGCCTTCATCACATCTTCAATGGAGGCCTTCCTCAACTTATCCAGCGCAAACCCCGCATTGCATAGGGTTTCTGCCGTTTTTGCATCGATGCCTTTTCTTTTTAATGCCTCTACTGTATCCTTTTTAGCCAATCTCATACCTCCGCTGGGTCCTGGCCGGTGACGTTCTGGATGATTCTCCTAGTATTTACGGATTTACCATAGTCGCTCTTGGAGGGGTCGATACCATCTTCTCCGTATTCAAACTGCACGATTAATCCTCTTGTGTCTCGCACTGTTCCATCATATTTGACTTCAAGGTCTTGCAATGCGTTGATAAGTCTCCGTTGCAGGTAACCAGATTGTGATGTCCTGACAGCGGTATCCACCAGCCCTTCTCTGCCGCCTATGGCATGGAAGAAGAACTCTGTTGGGCTCAATCCTTTTTTATAGCTATATTTTACAAAGCCCTTAGCAGCGGCACCTAGATCTCCTTTCTTGAAATGTGGAAGTGTTCTTTCGTCATACCCTCTTGTGATCCTCTCCCCCCGAACGGATTGCTGGCCAACACAGGTGGACATCTGTGTCAAGTTTAGCATTGAGCCTCTGGCACCAGAGGTCGCCATGGCTACCGCAGAATTGTCCAGGCCTAGATGCTGACTTGCGACGTTTCCAGCCTGGTCTCTGGCCTTTCCAAGCTCTTCCATGATCTTCATCTCAAGTGTTTCATCTATGGTTCTACCCGGCAAAGCGTCAAGCTCTCCTACTTCATATGCATCGATCAAGCGCTTGACCTTTTTTTCAGCTTCCATCATGATTTCATAAATCTGGCTTTGCGCCTCCTGCGGAATGTCCTCATCATCTATCCCGAAACTGAAACCAAAATGCGTTATAGCTCTAATTGCCAATCTCGTAGCATTGTCCAAGAATTTTTTTCCTTCGGTGGGGCTAAACTCTTTGATTATTCTGTCGAGAACTTGGCCGGTAAAAGCTCCGATCGCTTTCTCGTCGATGGTTCCACACAATAACTCGCCATCTTTAATTACCACGTAGGCATCCTTCTCGCACTCACTCTTTTTGCACACATCACAGCTCTCACACGCTTTTGCTCTGTACGTTAGGTTAAGTCCCTTGGGGAGCATCAGGCTAAATATCTGCCGGCCAGTCCAGTATGGCTTGCCATTTTCATGGATGGCAGGCTTTGGTAGATCCCTGACATGTGACTTTCTCAGCACCTCTAGAGCATCGTTTTCATCAAAGAGCGTTGTACCACGTGTTAGGAGGAACAAACCAGTTATATGATCATGGATGCCGCCGATGATAGGACCGCCAAATCTGGGGGATAGCATGTTTTCCTCTACCGCTATCAAAATTCTCGCCTCCGCCCTCGCCTCTTCCGTCTGTGGTACATGGAGATTCATCTCATCTCCATCAAAATCGGCGTTATAAGGTGGACATACCGATGGATTCAGCCTAAACGTCTTATGGGGCATGACCTTGACTTTGTGTGCCATTATGCTCATTCTATGCAGCGATGGCTGCCTGTTGAATAAAACGATATCTCCGTCTTTCAGCTGTCGATCTACTTTCCACCCTGGCTCGAGCATCTCTGCCAGCTCTTCACAATTCCTGTCTGTTACCTTGATACGCTGCCCGTCGACCCTCTTCACGTAATTGGCACCCGGGTGCCTGTCAGGTCCTCTGCGCACGTACTCCTTGCACTCTTTTATGTTTTGAGGCGTTATATTCGTCGTGATCGTCATTTCCTTGACGATTTCCATGGGAACACCGACTTCATCGATGTCGAGATTTGGGTCTGGAGATATGACGGTCCTTGCGGAGAAGTTCACCCTCTTGCCGGAGAGGCTGCCTCTGAATCGCCCCTCCTTGCCTTTTAATCGCTGAGATAACGTCTTCAATGGGCGACCGCTTCTATGGCGTGCTGGAGGAACGCCGGATACTTCATTATCCAAAAAAGTGGTCGCATGATACTGGAGCAGCTCCCATAGATCTTCGATAATCAGCTGGGGTGCTCCTGCCTCCCTATTTTCCTGGAACCGCTGATTGATTCGTATGATATCGACAAGTTTGTGCGTTAGATCATCCTCGGACCTCTGCCCGCTTTCCAAGGTTATTGATGGGCGGGCGGTCACCGGGGGCACTGGCAGTACCGTGAGAACCATCCACTCTGGTCTAGCGTTGCTCGCATCCATCCCAAGTATCTCTACGTCATCATTTGGTATGCGCTCAAGCCTGTCGCGTATATCAGACGGCATTAGTTTGTGTCCTTCTTCTATATATGTGGTCGGCTTTTCGAACTTGATATTCTTTTGTCCTTCTCCACAATGGGGACACACACTGGTTTTGACGGAATCCTTAAACACACCTTTTATAACGTCGTCAGTCGATCGTCCTATTTTTTTCAATGTCTTAATCTCATCTTGGTACTTCTTTTTCACCTCTTCCCCCAGTAGCAAGTGTCCACATTTGCGGCATGTCGCCTGCAAAATTTTTCTAATCAGTTTCGCAAATCCAATATGAACAACCGGAGCAGCAAGCTCGATGTGGCCGAAGTGACCCGGACATTCACCTGGGCGACCGCCGCATGTCCTGCACCGCAACCCAGGATCGATCACGCCCAACCTGGGATCCATTAATCCCATCTCGATAGGAAACCCATCATTATCATATGTATCGGCAGTGATGATCTTGGTGGCACTCATCTTCCTCACTTCTTGGGGTGAAAGAAGACCAAATTTGATTCTTCCTATCCTTTTCAGTTCAGTCATGATGTCTCCTATGCGGCATCCTCCAGTTCTAAGCGAGGTGTGATTCCAAGAGTCTTCATTTCGTCCAGTAGTAGTTTAAACGCGTAGCTCATCTCCACTGGGTGTATATCTGTATCGGCTCCACAATTCGGGCAATATGCCACCTTTCTACGTCTGTCATACGTCGCTATCATCCCGCAGTGACCACAGGTAAGTTCGATTACTTTATCTGATTCATCCAGCAATCGTTCCTTCAGAGCCATCGCAGCCCCATGACCTATCAACACATCTCTTTCCATCTCTCCAAACCTGAGACCACCCTCCCTTGCCCTACCTTCAGTAGGCTGCCTGGTCAGAACCTGTACCGGCCCTCTTGACCTGGCGTGTAGCTTACCGGAAACCATATGGTACAGCTTCTGATAAAGAATAACGCCGATAAATATGTCCGCCTGAATTCGTTCGCCGGTAATGCCATCGTACATAACTTCTTTTCCAGTGTGGGAGAATCCGAACTTCTTGAGCACTGCACGTAAATCTTCCTCTTTCTCACCGGAAAAGGCGGTGCCATCAATTCTACGCCCTTCCATCGCACCCACCTTGCCACCAATCATCTCAAGCATATGACCAACGGTCATTCTTGAGGGGATGGCGTGTGGATTGATGATCAAATCCGGGACGATGCCTTGTTCTGTGAATGGCATGTCCTCATGTAATGCGATCAGACCGACGACGCCTTTTTGACCATGTCGCGAAGCGAATTTGTCTCCCAATTCAGGGATCCTCTGGTCCCTGACTTTGACCTTTGCCAGCCGTGTGCCATTTTCAGTTTCGGTTAAAATGACGGTATCTACAACTCCTTTCTCGTTTGAGCGCACCGTTATGGATGCCTCTCTCCGCTTTTGTGGAGTTATGCCTCCAAGTTCTGTAGCCTCTTCCAGAAACCTGGGCGGGCTTGTTTTTCCTATTAAGGCGTCATTGGGACCAACTACCGTCTCCGGGTTGATCAAGCCATCCTCATCGAGGTGGGCATAAACCTCGCTTCCTCTAGCCCCCCTTATCTCGGCATCGGGTATCTCAAATTTATCCTCTTGCCCTCCTGGGTATCTCCTCTCCTCGCCTTCATAGGTCCTGAAGAAGTGACTTCGTCCTAGTCCGCGTTCTATCGAGCCCTTGTTGATGACGAGCGCATCCTCGATGTTATATCCTTCATATGAGAGCACTGCAACGGTGAAGTTCTGACCAGCCGGTCGCCTATCAAAACCAACGGCATCGGCTGTTTGAGTCTTAACAACCGCCAGTTGAGGGTAATGCAGCACATGCGCTCTTGTATCCGGCCTAAGCTTCATGTTCGATGCGGGCATGCCAAGCGTTTGCTTGATCATTCCGGCACCCATCGTATTCCTAGGCGATGCATTATGCTCAGGGTATGGAAGTATTCCTGTGCATATCCCCAGGATTGATGATGGGTCTACTTCGAGATGCGTGTGCTCTTCG
>JAUWXC010000015.1 GCA_030616565.1 Methanocellales archaeon
AAAAAGATTGTTGGCCAGACTTGGCTACCCCCGCTTGCTTAATAGTGTTAATATAGTAATTCACTTCTTTAAGATAACCTTCATCATTCCGTTGTATGCTTGGCAGTCTTCCTAGCTAGGTGAAGCATAATGCACATCACGCCAAACCAGAATAGGTTGTCACCATTTTTTAGTACGTCCCATGTTTGCCGCAGAATGCTTATAAACTGCTCTGCCACTTCTTTCTCTATTTTTATTTGCTCCACTATCTGGCTTATCTGCTTTTCATATGCACTTATTTCCATTTTGCCACCATTGAAGTAAGCACCTCAGCACAAATTAAATTATCGTTGAACGTCATCTTCTAATCGGGCTGAAGGAGTAAAGAACATGTTCATCGGAGTGGACCATGGCACCGTTGCCATACGGTTTGGAACAGATGACGGGCGGACTTTTGGGCTATCACGTGAAACCGCCAAAAAGATGACAGACAGCAGGTTGTTAGAAAGCATCCTGAGCGGTCTAAACGTCGAAAAAAGTGACATCGACCTGATCGCCGTCAGCTATTCGATGGGAGACGCCATCACGAAGATCACCGATATACAGCGCGTAACTAACAGAGGCGTGAGATGCACAAAAGGCGCAGGAACGTTCATAGGCGGCGGAACGCATGTCTTTGATGTGATTCAAAAATCTGGCATCCCAGCAATCGTGTTGCCCGGCATACATTCTAGGAGTAATGTGGATTTAAGAATGAAGATGTTCTCACACGGTGCCAGTGCTGAGAAGGTGGGTGCTGCATATCGCGTCCTTTTGCAGAACCATAATACCTTCATCTTCTCAGACATAAGCTCGAATACCATTACACTTGGTGTGGCAGATGGAAAAATCATCGGCGCCATAGACGCGTGCATCTTTGCGCCTGGAATACTCCAAGGTCCGCTTGACTTGGAGGCGATTCACGATGTTGACAGCGGCAAAATGAGCGCAAGCGATGCCTTTTCATCGGGTGGTGTTTTAAAGCATGCGCCATACAAGAGCATCGCGGACCTGCTGAGCGTGGAAGATGGCGTATCGCGACTGGCAATCGACAGACTGGCGCTTTTTGGTGCCATGGAAATAGCGGCAATGAAGGTGCTTGTCAAAGATTATAGCGAGCTGGAAAGCATCTTCGTATGCGGAGAAGACCTCATCAGGCAAAAAATCAGCTTGCTCTTGGGTGAGGAAATTGTGGGACAGGATAGATGGT
The DNA here is from genome assembly GCA_030616565.1 of Methanocellales archaeon. Taxonomy (GTDB): domain Archaea; phylum Halobacteriota; class UBA148; order UBA148; family JAUWXC01; genus JAUWXC01. The sequence continues at coordinate 1,229 of JAUWXC010000015.1, forward strand.
GCGCCGCCATCGGCTGTGCTGAAATAGCCAGAGATGTTTATGCCGGCGAAAAGACCATTCTTGGGATTAAAGTCGATTACGGGCCAAAATGAATTTTGGTTCACAATACTTAAATAGAAGCCCCTATCTAAAAATCTTACACGTATTATCATTAAGGATTGATGGATGTGAAGGAGATAAGAATACATGGGCGGGGTGGCCAGGGCTCTGTTACTGCCGCTGAGTTACTGGCGGTAGCTGCTTTTGAAGACGGCAAATACAGTCAGGCCTTCCCAGCGTTTGGGGTAGAGCGTCGGGGTGCACCTGTTCAGGCATTTACAAGAATCAGTGACAGCCCAATCAGGCTCAGAAGTCAGATTTACGAACCGGATTACGTAATTGTCCAGGACCCGACACTTCTTGAAGTGGTAGAGGTTGCAAGCGGCACAAAGGATGACGGAATCATCCTCATCAACAGCGAGTTTCCGCCGGATAAGTTCGAACTGGACACGAAAGCAAATATTATGACAGTCGATGCCACAAAGATTGCACTCGACATCATTGGGCGACCAATCGTCAATACAGTGCTTCTGGGTGCTTTTGCGGGTACGACCGGTGAGATTAACCCAGAATCCATTAAGGATGCTGTCAAGGAACGCTTCCCTGGTAAAGTCGGCGAAAAGAATGCAGTGGCCATACAGAAAGCATATGATATTATAACGGGGGCTAAGGCATGAAAATTGCACCAGGCGGTGTATGCAAGCCCGGCACCACACGTGTGAACAAGACTGGGGGATGGCGAACATATCGACCGGTCTACGACTATGACAAATGCATAAAATGCAAGTTGTGTGAATTATTGTGTCCTGAGAGTTCGGTACTTCCAAAAGATGACGGGTTTTACGAGTTTGACTACGATTTCTGTAAAGGATGCGGAATCTGTGCAAACGAATGTCCAAAACAGGCAATCGAGATGGTCCTGGAGGAGAAATAATGACGGCTCAAGAGGTCGACAAGAAGAAGATGGTGGTAGTTGAAGGGTCGTACGCGGTTGCGCATTCAGTCAAGATATGCAAACCCAATGTAATATCAGCATACCCGATTACTCCGCAGACCCATATTGTAGAGAACCTCTCACAATTTATAGCAGACGGCGAGATGCCGGATTGTGAGTACCACAATGTCGAGTCCGAGTTCTCTGCACTCTCGGCACTTGTCGGTGCATCGGCAGTGGGTGCGAGGACGTATTCAGCCACGACATCACAGGGACTTGAACTGATGCACGAGGTGCTGTTCAATGTTTCAGGTATGCGCCTGCCCATTGTTATGACGATAATAAACAGGGCAGTGAGCGCGCCCATCAATATCTGGAACGACCATCAGGATTCGATATCCCAGAGAGATACCGGCTGGATCCAATTGTATGCAGAGGATACGCAGGAAGCAGCCGATATGACTGCACAGGCGCACAAGATTGCCGAAGATAAGGACGTTCTGCTGCCTGTGATGATTTGCATGGACGGATACATCTTATCCCATGTTTATGAACCGGTTGTATTGCTTGAGCAGGATCTGGTGGATGAATACCTACCGGGGTATGCGCCAGTGTTCGTACTTGACCCCAAAAATCCAATGACATTCGGGGCATTTGCAGCCCCATCGACCTATACAGAGTTCAGATACCTACAGGAGCAGGCAATGGGTGTGGCTCTGAAAAAAATTGAGGATGCTGCAAACAAGTTTAATGAGATTTTTGGCAGATACTACGGCGGACTCATTGATGAGTATGAAACCGAGGATGCCGAGATCATAATTATGGCAATGGGGTCAATTATCGGTACAATTAAGGATGTCATTGATGCGCGCCGCAGCAAGGGTGAGAAGATTGGTCTCTTGAAAGTCAGGTCCTTCAGGCCGTTCCCGGTCGAGGCGACTCGAAAGGCTCTTAAGAATGCTAAAGTGATTGTCACGCTGGATAAGAACATATCAATCGGTCTAAACGAGGGCGCATTGTGTACCGAGACCAAGGCATGTCTACACAATACGAATATCGATGCGCCGGTCATTGGATACACGGTCGGTCTCGGCGGACGGGACATACCTATCCACACGATTGAAAATATCATCGATCAGGCCAAAGAAGTAATGAGTTCCGGTATTACTGTCGAGAGCCAGTTCACTGATCTGAGGGAGGATTTAATATGAAATCATTGTTAGCCCCTGGACACAGAGGATGCGCGGGATGCTGTGACGCAATGGCTGCGAAGTTCACATTGATGGCAGCGGGCGAGGATTGTATCGTGGTAAGCCCGACAGGATGTCTGGAAGTGATGACCACTCCATATCCTGAATCCGCATGGGAAGTTCCCTGGATCCACTCCCTGTTCGAAAATACTGCTGCTGTGGCATCCGGAATTGAGGCAGGTCTGAATGCATTGGGTAAAAAGAAGAATACAAAGGTTATTGCAATAGGTGGAGACGGCGCCACAATCGATATCGGGGTGCGCTCCATCTCCGGTGCTTTTGAGCGTGGACACGACTTTACGTATGTATGTATGGATAACGAAGCGTACATGAATACGGGTGTGCAGCGAAGTGGCGCCACGCCATACGATGCATCGACGACCACAAGTCCGGCGGGAAGAGCATCATTCGGAAATCCGCGACCGAAAAAGAATATGCCTGCCATTATGGCGGCTCACGGCTCACCATATGTTGCAACCACATCCGTTGCTTATCCAAAGGATGCAATCAAAAAGGTGCGCAGGGCTATAGAGACAGAGGGGCCCACTTACGTTCAGATACATGCACCCTGCCCGACAGGGTGGAGATTCGACTCCTCCAAGACCGTGGAGGTTGGAAGACTGGCGGTGGAGACTGCGCTGTGGCCGATGTACGAGATGGTTGACGGAAAGATTGAGGCGGTGAAGAAAATCAAGAATCGCAAATCTGTAGAAGAATATCTGAAGATGCAGGGCAGGTTTAAACACCTGTTCAAAAAAGAGGGCGGCGACGCTGAGATAAAAAAGATACAAGAGATTGCGGATGCGAATGCGAAGCAACTCGGGTTGGATATGTGATGTGCACTTCGTGTAAGCCTAAGGCGTACGTCGGCAGGATGGTCGCAATAGGAAAGTCGGATGGTAAGCCTTTTGTTGGATATCGTGTGTCTTCGCGCTCTTTTCCGAATAGGATGGCTGTGGCAAAGGATGGCATTGTGTCGATAGCGCCAAAGGACCCAGCAGACATGTTCAAAAGACCGTACATTTCCTACAATTGCAGAAGGATAGTTGGTCAAAGGGTAGTTGCCACAAACGGCTCTCATACTGACGTCATAGCTGAAAAAATCCAGCAGGGATATCCGCCAAGAGATGCCCTCGCGTTAGGATTGCTCACGATGGACTATGAGAAGAATGCGTACAACACTCCGAGAATTGTAGAAATCATCGATGCAACTGGTTTGGGATACTTGGGCATCATCCGGGCAAGTGGAATGAACATTCGGGAGTTTAAGCCAGAGGATGGCGTATTCTTCGTCGCTACATATGAGAAGACGGATTTTGAAAAACTGGAGTTGCACGGCTCCACCGCACAGGAGATCGCCCAATCCATGTACGAATTGAAATTCGAGCATCCTGTGTGTGCGACTGCTGCTTTGTGGGATGGAGCGTTTAAGATTGGCGTGTATAATGGATAACCTTATTATCCTAAACCAAGCAAGTTAAAATCATGCATGACATGGTTTTAATCGTATCCTATTTTTCCTTCCTACTTGGATTCGGGGTTTTAGTCGCAAACATGATGAAAAAGATTAGAATCCCCGATACCGTCTTTTTACTCCTGATTGGACTGGCTTGCGGCCCTACCATATGGAAAAATCCCGCTGTTGTGCAACATATCCAACTTACCATCGTTGACGTGGACGCCATGTCTGTCGTACCTGATTTTCTCAGGACGCTCGCCTTGGTTTTAATCGTCTTTACGGGTGCCTTCAACCTGCGATTCAGCGAACTCAAAAAGTCTCAGATGTCTCCATAAAACTGGCATTTTTAGTGGTAATCCTGAACACCATCGTTCTCGGAATCATTGCAAAGTTCATATTCAGTCTTGGCACAGTCCCAGCGCTTCTAATCGGCGCGATAATAAGTGGAACTGATATCAGCGTCGTAGTCACCTTTGAGGACGTGTTGAAAAAACATGCCAACATTCTCACAACCCTAAAAATGGAGTCGATAATTAACAGTCCTTTGTCCGTACTCATACCTTTCCTTTTCTTGGATTTCTTAAGATCGGCACCCGGTGCAGTATTAGAGCCAGGCATCTACATCTCAAAGTTCTGGCTGATGATCGTAGCTGGCGTAGGAGGTGGACTTGTCATAGGTCTTGCGGTAACCAAGATTTTGGACAGAATGCTGAAGGAATACACACCCCTCCTCATATTCTCTCTCGCACTTTTGACCTATGGATTGGTAGAAGCCGTCGGTGGCTCTGGAATGCTCGCAGCCGCTGTTTCTGGATGCATAATTGGGAATACGGCATTCGCTCACAAGAAGGCAGCAAAGGAGTTTCACAGCGAGATTTCCGATATGCTGAGAATTACCATTTATACTCTCCTGGGGGCGCAGGTATTCCTGGATTTAAATCCAATGCTGATACTGGCTGAGATTCTCTTCGTGCTCTTCGTGTTTGCCGTCCGCCCCATATTCGTTACATTTCTGGCTAGGGATATAGAAGCAGATTATGAAGGCACAACACTCCTCAAATGGGTCGCACCTAGGGGCATTTCAGCTGCGGCCATGGCCCCCATCGCGGCGGTAGCCCTGGCGGATCAGCGCATAATGAACGTCGTGTTCATGGTAATCTTCTTCTCCGTGCTTTTCAGTACCATCACAGCAAGTCTTGTGAGTACAGAAAAGATCTTGGTAATCAGAGATAAGATGATACACATCCGGTCGATGCTGAAAGAGAGGATTGAAAAACCAGAAGAGGGCGAAGATGAAATTCAATGATAAATTGAGCAGTACGTCAAAAAAGAACGACAGTCTGCTCTGCATAGGACTTGACCCTGATATAGAGAAAATCCCCTCCTTTCTGCGTAGTGTCAGTGACCCCCTCTTTGAATTCAACAAGCGAATCATCGATGCGACTAAGGATCTGGTGATCGCATATAAGCCAAATCTCGCATTTTACGAAGCCCTGGGCTTGGAAGGCTTAAAATCTTTGGCGAAAACCATGGGGTACATCCCGGACGATATTCCAGTCATCGGCGATGCCAAGAGGGGGGATGTAGGGCATTCTGCAAAGGCGTATGCCAGAGCCATGTTCGATGTGTTAGGCTTTGATGCGGTGACGGTCAATCCGTACCTGGGTGTCGACTCCATCACACCGTTCATGGATTATGAAGATAAGGGCGTGTTCGTGTTGTGCAGGACATCTAATCCCAGTGCGAAGGAATTTCAGGATGTTGGTCCTAAGCCATTATATCAGCTCGTGGCGGAAAGCGTGGCAAAATGGAACGTGCACAAGAACTGTGGAGTAGTGGTCGGCGCCACTTATCCAGACGAACTGAGGAAAATACGGGAGCTCGTAGGCGAAGATATGTGGATTTTGATTCCTGGTGTAGGTGCGCAGGGCGGCGACTTAAGAGCGGCGGTGAAGTCTGGCACCAATTTACGTGGTGAGCGCGCGGTCATCTGCTCCTCCAGGAGCATCCTTTATGCTGGAGCGAAAGACGATTTTGACAAAAAGGCAAGGGAAGTTGCACTTGCATTACGAGACCAAATATACCTATTCAGGCAGGGCTAGACCTTTGTCACATGATTCAATTTCTTGGTGAGCGGCACGGGTCGTTGGTCCAGCACAACCTTATCTCGCACGACTTTATATCTACGCTTTACAGCCTTTATGATCAGCGTATCGCCAAAAAGTGGCACTATGTCCCCTAATACTGAATTTGATTTGAGCGTTGTCAGCTCAAATCCATGGGTATAAAGGAGATTTTTCCAGTTGGAAATGGACTTTTTAGGAGTCGAGAAGACCAGAGTGCCCCCGTCGTTGAGCACTCTATAACACTCTATTAGAAGTGAATCGGCATCATGTGAACCCTTCAGCCAGGGTATGCACACCATGTCGAAGGCTGCGTTGTCAAAGGAAATCTTGTCTTCAAAACGCCCTATGGAGGCAACGTTATTGCCCCCGTCCCGGAGCATGGGTATGATATCATCTGAGCCTATGCATAGGACTTCTTTTCCGCTTCCGACCATGTCCAGCATTTTTTTGATGTGCTTGGCGGCCATCTCACTCACTTTAAAAACGCGCGTATCGCTTTTATGTCTGCCTCTACCCCTATGGGTTTATCGCAAACCCTCATCACTTCCTCTGGGTCTTTGAGGAGATGCCCTGTGGTGACGCACACAATACACTCATCGCCATCAATAGCGCCCTCCTCGATTAGCTTTCTCAGCCCGGCGACAGAGGCAGCGCTCGCAGGCTCAACGCCTATGCCTTCCAGCCTGGCAAGGTCTTTCTGCGCCTGGACGATTTCCTCATCAGATACGATTTCTGCCATTCCCCCAGAGTTGCGGATGGCTCTCAGCGCTTTTGGCGCGTTCACCGGATCTCCAATCCTAATCGCTGTGGCAACGGTCTCCGGTCTTGATACCGGAACAATGTCCTTTGCACCTTTTTTGAACGCATCAGCAATTGGGGCTGCCTTCTCCGCCTGCACTCCGGTCATCTTTGGGATTTCGTCTATGATGTCAAACTTTTGAAGTTCGACAAAGCCCTTGTAGATAGCAGAGATGTTGCCCGCATTTCCGACGGGCAGAACAACCCTGTCTGGTGCTTTCCACCCTAATTGGTCCACAATCTCAAAACCAATCGTTTTTTGCCCTTCCAGGCGGAACGGGTTTATCGAGTTCAGCAGGTAAAAGTCGCCGCTATCACACAGCTCCTGCACCAATCGGAACGCTTCATCAAAATTGCCCTTGATGCTGAGGACCTTGGCACCATGCATTAACGCTTGCGCAAGCTTGCCCATTGCCACTTTGCCCGCGGGCAGCAATACGACGGCAGTTATCCCCGCCTTCGCTGCATAGATTGCAAGAGAAGCGGATGTGTTGCCAGTAGAGGCGCACGCGACCGTTTTCACCCCAAGCTCAAGCGCCTTGGACACGCCAACCGTCATCCCTCTGTCTTTGAATGAACCCGTGGGGTTAAGACCTTCATGCTTCACATACAATTCGCGAATGCCGATCTGCTTCGCCAGCCTACCGCATTTATAAAGGGGGGTGCCGCCTTCGTTTATCGATATTATCCTTCCTTTTATCGGCAGAAGTGGTTTGTACTTCCAAACGGAAGGGGGTTGCGTTAGCTTCTCAGGGCGAAAATCGATCTTCGAATAATCATAGATGACATCAAGAAGCCCGCTACACTTTGGGCATCTGTAAATGATTTCCGAATCTGGATACGTTGCCTTACATTCGATGCATTCTAGGAACATCCGAATTCACCTTCTCTTAATCTGTTTTTTAACCAATTCTACGCCTTTTTTCAGCGCCTCATCCAACTTCTCCACCTTCGGGCCGCCGCCTTGCGCTAGGTTGGGCTTTCCGCCTCCTCCACCGCCCATCATTTTGGACAGCTCACTGACGATTGCGCTGGCATTGACGCCCTGCTTGACTGCGCTTGGCCCTACGGAAACCACTATCTTTGCTCCGTCTTTGCGCGATCCGAGAATCGCAACCATATCCCCCTTTGCCAGTAGCGATGCCGTCTTTATCAGTTCCTTAACATCAGCACCTGGCAGTTGCCTTGAAATGACTCTGACATTGCCCACTTTAACCGCCTCGCCCACCATGCTAACTCTTGCCTTTGCCAGTTCTTCCTTCAGCTTGCTGTTCTCCTTCTTGAGCTCCTTCCACTCTTCAAAGAACTTCTTCGCCGTTTTGGGGAGGTCATCTTGCGAAACTCCCCATAGCTCAGATAGTTCCCTTAAAATCCTTGCCTGACGCTGTATTTCCTCCATTGCATTATCCCCTACAACGAATTCCAATCGCACGACACCATCCTGTATTCTCTCCGAGTTGATAATCTTAATTAATCCAACCTGCGATGTATTTTTTACGTGTATACCTCCGCATGCCTCCACATCGTAATCATCTATGGCAACGATTCTTAACGTTTTCCCAGGGACAGCACCGCCTTGATATATCCTCATCGAATATTCTTCTTCTGCCTTGTCCCTTGGCACTTCTTTAATGTCAACTGACACATCCCGCTTGACGAGCTCGTTTGCCACCCTTTCTATCTTCTGTATCTGGTCAAAGTCAAGTGATTTATAATGAGTTATATCGAGTCTCGCTTTTTCTACCGTCTTTTCAGCACCCGCCTGCCACACATGTTCTCCAAGAACCCTTCTTGCGGCGTAATTGACGATGTGCGTGGCGGTGTGATGCTCTGAGAGAATCTTCCTTCGCTTTGCATCTATGACGCCCTTGGCTTGCCCTTCTTTGACTGGTTTTTCGGTTGTATGTATGACGACTCCATTTTCCTTGATCACATCTAATACCTTTATTCCATTTATCGTGCCAGTATCGTGCGCTTGCCCCCCGCCTGTTGGATAGAAAAGCGTCCGGTCAAGCACAATCTCTTTTGGGCTAAGCCTCTTTATGACCCTCGCTGTAAACGTCATCGCCTCAGGCTTTTCATAGAATAATAGTTTCGTTTTCGGTATATGCTCAACATCATACTTTGGTCTCTCAGCCTTGGCACGTCTCTCATGGAGTGCCTGCACCCTGGAATAAAAGTCATCCGGGATGTTGATAGACGGATTAACTTCCGCTACCATTTCCGGAGTTATTCCCTGTGAGTCATACAACTCCACCAATTTCTTAGGACCAAAAACCCCCCCTCTGTTGACCACCCTCTGGATTATGCCCTTGCACTTCCTCCTCGTCTCGTCGTATCTCTCCTTCTCAATCGCC
>JAUWXC010000088.1 GCA_030616565.1 Methanocellales archaeon
AGACGAAGACGTTCAACGGGATGCAGGTTCCGGTCAAGGTGATTGTAGATGAGCAGAAGAACGTATCAGTAGAGGTCGGAACGCCGCCTACTTCGGCATTGATCATGCAGGAGCTTGCCATTTCAAAGGGCTCCGGCACGACTGGCGTTGATTTCGTGGGCGATCTTTCGATGGATGCCGCGGTGAAGATAGCTAAAATGAAAATGGATGGCATGCTCGCCACAACACTCAAAAATGCCGTGAAAGAGGTGATTGGCACGTGTGTATCGATGGGCGTTACCGTGGAAGGCAAGAAGCCCAAAGAAATTTTTCAGGACATCGACGAAGGAAAGTATGATGACGTGCTGTCGCCTACGCCACCCGCACCCGCACCGACAACTTAAAATATGCGTTTTTCCAATTTGAAGCACCTACATCGTAGAAGACCTTTGGTCGTGTGACTACGGAGGCATTATGGCACGCAAGGATATATTACAAGTGGTAAAAACTGCGCTGGATTCTCCTAAGCGAAATTTTACTGAGGGCGTCGACCTGGCGATAAACCTACGAAACATCGACATGAGCAAGCCCCAGAACAAGATCGACGAAGAGGCCGTTCTTCCGAGCGGTTTGGGCAAGCCCGTGAAGATAGCACTTTTCGCATCCGGAGAACTTGCTGTGAAGGCAGACAAGGCAGGAGCTGACCTAATTCTCTCACCAGACCAAATCGAGAAACTGAGAAAAGACAAGTCAAGGGCCAAATCTCTTGTCAATGAACACGATTTTTTCCTTGCTGAGGCATCATTGATGCCGACCATTGGTAAGAATCTCGGACCTATATTGGGCCCTCCTGGCAAGATGCCAAGTCCTCTTACCAGTGATGTGAACATCGTAGCTCTCATAGAAAGATTGCGGAAGACGGTTCGGATAAGGTCAAAGGACAAAACTACGTTTCACGTGACCATAGGATGCAAGACCATGACCCCTGAAGAGATCGCAGCGAACGTTGAGACTGTCATAAAGCACCTCGAATCGAAAGTGGAAAAACAGAACATTCGCTCGATTTATGTGAAGACCTCGATGGGGCCTGCGGCCAGGGTGATTTGAGATGCTCGAACATAGAAGCACACACATTCCCCAGTGGAAAAAAGATGAAATAGAGGAGATTAAGGCGCTCATTAAGACATATCCTGTGGTGGGCGTAGTTGAAATGCATGAAATACCAGCCAGGCAGTTACAACAGATGAGGGTTGAATTCAAGGATAGAGCAGTCATAAAAATGTCGCGAAATACGCTTATGCAGAGAGCACTGAGCCAGTCAGATGAAAAAATCAGGCCCTTAAATGATTTTGTTGAAGGGCAAACGGCCCTCATATTTACCCAATTAAACCCGTTTAAATTATACAAACTACTTGAGAAAAGTAAATCGCCCGCACCAGCAAAGGCAGGTGATGTCGCACCACATGATGTCATCGTGGAGAAGGGTGCCACCTCTTTCAAGCCGGGTCCGATTGTTGGAGAGCTTCAAAATGCAGGAATTCCTGCCGCAATCGAAGGCGGCAGCGTGGTGATCCGGGAGAGCAAAACGGTTGCAAAGACAGGAGAAGTGATATCGCCAAAACTGGCGGAAGTACTTACAAGACTTGGCATATATCCAATGGAGGTTGGACTGAGGCTGAGAGCAGCCTATGAAAACGGAGCCATATTCACGCCTGATGTATTGGCGGTCGACGAATCCAAATACCTCTCTGACTTCACGATGGCTGTGCATAATGCACTTAACCTGGCGGTCAACGCAGCATACCCGACAAGCACGACCGTTCGTCAACTATTGCAGAAGGCGTTCAACGACTCAAGAAACCTAGCGATCAGCGCAACGATTTTAATACCAGAGGTTATTAAGACAATGCTCGCAAAAGCAAGCGCACAGGCAATGCTACTATCAACGAAGATTCCAGACGTTAGCATAGCTCAAGAAGAAGTAGAAGAGAAGAAAAAAGAAGAGAATCCAAGTAATTCAGAGGTGTTATAAATGGAATATGTATATGCAGCACTCATGTTGCACAGCGCTGGTAAAAAAGTAGATGAAAAAGGTGTCACCGCTGTTTTGAAGGCAGCAGGTGTAAAAGCTGATGAGTCACGAGTGAAAGCACTTGTTGCTGCACTCGAAGGTGTCAGCATAGAAGAGGCGATTGTACAGGTTGCAGTGCCAGCAGTTGCTCCTGCACCAGTGCAAGCTGCACCAGCAGAGGCAAAGGAAAAGGAAGAGAAGAAAGAGGAAGAGAAGAAGAAAGAGGAGGAAGCCGAGGAGACCGGAATGGAAGGTCTTGGTGCATTATTCGGCTAAATCCTTTCTCAATTTCTTATCCCAGAGAAAAGTTTTTAAGTTTCCAGCACATAATATTATGTGATTTACTTGGCCTGGGAAAAACAAGATCCATTCGACCAATTCTTCATGGAATTCGAGAGAGTTGTACATGAAGCTCTTAGCGTTCCTCGAGGAGACGAACAGGAAATACACATTGATATATATGAGATAGGGACAGAGGTTTCAATCTTAGCAGACATCCCGTTCGCAAAGGAAGGCGATGTGAGATATAGGTTGGTCGACCATCATCTCCATTTAGACATCAACACCAACGGCAAAAGGATTAGTAAATGCATAAAAGTCCCAGGAGTCTGCGAAGATGTCACAACCACATTTAAAAATGGAGTCCTTGAGATACGACTGAGAAGGGAGTGACCCTTCATTCTTTCGTCAGCATCTTTAACCGTCTTTTGATCTCGTCTTCCGCCAGTTCCCCATCGTACTCTCTTTTAAGCTCCCTGTACTGTTCGATAAACTCATCGCGCATATGCTTGGAGAGATAAACAGGACCGTATTCCGTCTCTACATCTTTGTGTATCCTGTCGATTGCCTGATCCGCTCTCTCCCACCTTACCTCTTCGCCCTCAATTTCGTCCTTATCCCCTGCCATGCTGTTATTGTTTATTCGCTATGTGACAAATACCTTTTTGAATATAAGCACATAACTACATTGGATGGATGATAAACAGCTCAAGAAGAGAATGAAAACCCACTTCTCACAGAATTATACCGAGTTTTATCCAGTGAAGGCGTTAAAGTCCCTTGGCTTTTCCAGAAGCGTATGCAGGAAGTGTGGCAATGGATTCTGGAGTGCGCAACCCAGGCAATTTTGCGATGAGCCGGCATGTAGCGGAGGATACAGATTCATCGACCAACCTATCACAAAGAAGAAGTTCGGCTATAAAGAGGCGTGGGACGTATACGTCAAGACTTTCAAGAAATGGAAGTATGTTCCCCTAGATAGATATCCAGTCGTATGCAGGTGGTACGATGCCCTTTATTTTGTGACCGCTGGCATAAACGACTTTCAGCCATACGTCGTTTCCGGCGAGGTGGAGCCGCCAGCTGATGCGGTAATTGAACCCCAGTTCTGTCTGAGATTTCAGGATACCGATAGCGTCGGTATTACCGGTAGACATTATACCGGCTTCATAATGGTGGGCCAGCATGTATTTAATACGCCAGCAAAGCACGTATATTTCAAGGATGAGGGGGTTGCCCAAATCTATGAGTTCCTTACCAAAGGACTTGGAATCGCAGGCGATGAGCTTTTTTTCCATGAGGAGGTATGGGCTGGAGGGGGCAACTTCGGCCCATGCATGGAGTTCTTCTCCAGGGGCCTCGAATTGGGCAATCAGGTGTACATCCAGTATCAATCGCTGCCAGATGGCTCTTATCGCGAACTGAAAACAAAGGTTATCGATATGGGGGCGGGCCTGGAAAGATGGTCATGGTTTTCACAGGGAGCGCCCATGTCCTATGACACTGTGTTCCCTAAAGTTATGAAGTACCTATATAAGCAGAGTGGTACTGCGCCAGAAGACTCAAGAGAATTATGGAACAGATTTGCCAGGTATGCGGGTCTGCTAAACATCGACGAGATAGAAAACGTAGGACCTGTGTGGAAAAAAGTAGCGTCTCAGGTGGGTGTCGAAGTATCTACACTTAAAGAAGAGGTTTATAGGAGACGGGCGCTCTACGCTCTGGCAGATCATACGAGGACGCTCTTGGTTGCGATTCACGATGGTGCATTGCCCAGCAATGTGGGAGGAGGGTATAATCTCAGAGGCCTTTTGAGGCGATGCTGGTCATTGATTGACGAATATGAGTTTGACGTCGAGTTAGAGCGTTTGTTCGAGATGCACATTGATGAGTTCGGTTCGTGGTTCAACGAGTTAAGGGATTACGGC
>JAUWXC010000074.1 GCA_030616565.1 Methanocellales archaeon
AGTAGCACTTTAAAACGATTTCTCACATCAGATTTGGTAATAAAAAATAGAAAGTTTTATCAAATCTGGTAACAAGTGAATCATATCTGTTATCAGTTGATATCCAGGTGGAAAAATGGAGCAGAGATTCTATGATACCCTAGCCAAGATACTGGGGACAAAGAAGCTTTCAATTAGTGGCATAACCCGCCACCTCAAGAAACAAGGCTATGACCAGCACAGGTTGATCCTGACAGGATATCTGAGGGCCTTAAGAGACCTGGGGCATTTAACAGAAGAAGACATCCCACCCTCCAAGGTGTATTCCTATGTTGGTGGGAAGGGCAAGGACGTATATGCCCTCATAGGGGAGCGCATGCCAGATATAGAACAAAACGAGCGCTTTGCCGTTGGAGTTTATGTGCTATCCACACTCTTCAGAAGACCCTGCTTTGAACAGGAGTTGAGGTCGGTTGGATTATCGCCCACGGATACTGAATGGACCAGAAAGTCCAGAGATCCGCATCTAAAGGAATATAGGGCGATGGTGAAGAGAATCAACATCCCACCAGATGATTCCGCCTATGAGTTCATCAACAAGGAGAACAACCCCATCATAGAGACCGGGGCAGAAATCCTTGCGGGTGTCATAAGGGAAGTGGTGGACCTCAGCGGGCTCTACCCGAGATATCAGCAGCTGAGATTGGGAGTAGACTGATCAGAACTTTTATTGCAGTGGATTTTCCAGCAGACATCAAGAATAAGGTCACAGAACTCCAACAGCACTTCACAAACTATGATGTAAAAATGGTGAAGCTTGGGCAGGTGCACATCACGCTCAAGTTTCTAGGGGATATAGAAGAGGCGCGAATCAAGCCGATATGCAGTGCTCTGCAAAACGTGCGTATATCTCCCTTTGACGCTGAGGTCAGGGGTGTGGGCGTCTTTCCCAGTTTAAGACACATCAACGTCATCTGGGTTGGCGCAGAGGGTGACTTTGATAGTTTGCACGACGCTGTGGAGGAAGCGCTCCAGCCGCTGGGGTTTAAGAGAGATAACCGTTTCGCGGCGCACGCAACCATAGCAAGGGTTAAGCGCCTCCCCCTGAGTCAGAAGGAGCACTTAATCAACACGATTAAAGATTTATCTGATACGGGACTGGGAAGGATGACAGTCGACCACATCAGGTTTAAAAAGAGCACGTTGACGCCGAAGGGGCCAATCTATGAAACCCTGCACGAGGTGAGATTGTGAGCAACAAAATATGCGCCCAGGTGCTGCGAAAGATCACGCCCGGCAAAAGTGAAGAGAAAGCGCTGCACAAGTTAACTGATCGCATCATCGCTCAGATCAATGCAACTGCAAAAGAGCTTGGCGTTGAGGCGCACGCCTTGCTGGTCGGCTCGGCTGCGAGAAACACGTGGATTTCTGGCGACAGGGACCTTGATGTATTCATCATGTTCCCGGAGTCCGCAACAGAGGAAGAACTCGAGTCGCTGGGGCTGGAGATAGCCAAAAAGGTCGCGCCAAAATACGAGGAGAGATATGCAGAACACCCATATATCCGGGCGTTTTTTGAGGGGTACAGAGTTGACCTGGTTCCATGCTTTGAGGTGCGAGATGCGTCTGCTCTAAGGTCTGCTGTGGACAGGACGCCGTTTCACAACGAATACGTCAAAAACAAAATCAAAGGATTAGAGGATCAGGTGCGCCTGCTCAAACAGTTCATGAAGGGCACAGGCGTTTATGGCGCAGAGTTAAAGACGATGGGCTTCTCCGGATATCTCTGTGAACTTCTCGTCATCAAATACAAATCCTTCCTTGATGTGGTGCGGAATGCGAGCAAATGGCGTCGCGACGCCGTCATTGATATAGAAAATCACAGGACTCTTGAGCATGATGCCCCGCTGGTCGTCATCGATCCTGTTGACCCATCCAGGAACGTTGCAGCAGCCGTGTCGCTGGACAATTTTTACACGTTCGTCGATGTGTCGAGGGAATTTCTGAAGCATCCCAGCACTCATTTCTTTTTCCCTCCGCCGGTAAAACCGCTCGCTGATGAGGAGCTCGCTCAGGAGTTGAAGCGCAGGAGAACAGAGTTGCTCGCCGTCGTGTTTGATACGCCGAACGTCGTGGATGATATACTCTATCCCCAATTGTACAAGGCGGTCAGGTCCATAGAAGAATTGCTTCACAGGAACGATTTCAGGGTGTTCAGAAGTGGCGTCTGGTCTGGTGCAAAGTCAGTCATCCTCTTGGAGAGGGAGGTTGCTTCTCTACCGAGCATCAAAAAGCACATTGGTCCGCCTGTCGGGTCGTCGGCGCATGCCGAGAAATTTAAAATGAAGTACGCCAACCTTCACCCTTACATTCAGGATGGCAGATATGTTGCGGAGATTCCCAGGACCTACACTAAAGCGAAAGATTTGCTCAAATTCAAACTGAAAACCTGCGGGCTGGGAAAGCACGTGTCGGAGGCGATTGGAAAGGGCTATAAGGTGCTGAAGGGCGCGCAAATCACCAAGATACGCGGGATGGACAAAACAGACGATAAAGAATTCAGAATTTTCCTGATGAAGTATTTTAGGAAATAGCCCAACACTCCTCCTGCGCCTCTTTAACTTCCTTAACCCTTTCCCTGACTTGGCCTGACAATTCGTCTTTTGGAGCAGCCATCGGCTCTTTTATCTCCATTCCTAAATCTCCCCAAGAGTTGAGGATGGATAAAACTGAGTATGGAAGCGCGGTCAGGTCATATCCTCCCTCCAGCGCTGCAACCATTCTCCCTTCACATGTCGAGTTCGCGATCGATTTGACTATGCTGGCGAGATGTCCGAATCCCTCTGTAGTAAGGCTCATCCCACCAATGGGGTCGGCAAAATGGGCATCCTGCCCGGCGGAGATTAAAACCAGCTCGGGACGGAATTCGAGGGCGATTGGAATTAGAATTTCATTGAAAACGTATGTGTATCCCGCATCTCCTATTCCTCCCGGCAGTGGGACGTTTACCGTAAAACCTTTTCCATCATCGGCGCCGATCTCATCCATCTTTCCCGTTCCTGGATAGAAGGGACTCTGGTGAACTGAAAAGTACAAAACTGAGGCATCATCATAAAAGATGTTTTGCGTGCCATTGCCATGATGCACATCCCAATCTACGATGAGAATTTTTTTCAGTTTGTGGTGTTTTTGGGCATGGCGCGCCGCTATCGCAACGTTATTAAAAATGCAGAACCCCATTCCATGCGAAACCTCGGCGTGATGACCTGGCGGGCGGATGAGTGCAAAGACGTTATTCAGATTATCTGCGATGGTATCAACAGCGCTGATAACCCCTCCACTTGCTAAAAGCGCAACCTCATACGAATCCTGTGATAGCACGGTGTCAAGGTCTAACATCCCTCCACCGCTCTGGCAGCGCATTCGTACCTCTTCTACGTAGGAGGCATCATGCACGTACTCGATTTGCCCTGTAGTTGCCTTTTTCGGAGCGATGCACGTTAGTTCTTTCAGCGCACCAGTTTCCTCGAGCAACTCCATTGTAGCAATCAGGCGCTCCTTCCGCTCTGGATGCTCTCCAGTCTCGTGCCTCAGAAAATCCTCGTGATATACAATTCCTGTCTTGGGCATGGGCATATGATTAAAAGGCTGGGCGTTGATAAATATGTTTATTGGGTGTAGGCATGGAGATTCAAACCGTTAAAATAGATGTGCCATCTGGCGCCAATCTAATCCTGGGCCAGTCGCACTTCATCAAGACCGTGGAAGACCTGTACGAGGCGATTGTGAACACCGTTCCAGGCGCGAAGTTCGGCATCGCCTTCTGCGAGGCATCTGGCCCCTGTCTGGTGAGGTGCGAGGGCAATGATCCAGGTCTGAAGAAAGCCGTAGCAGAAAATGCCTTAAAGATAGGCGCAGGACACAGCTTTCTGATATTCCTGCGGGATGCATATCCAATCAACGTGCTGAACACCATTAAAAGCACGCCAGAGGTTTGTGGGATTTACTGCGCCACTTCCAATCCAGTTGAAGTCATGGTGGCGGAAACAGGAACGGGAAGGGCAATCATCGGCGTGGTTGACGGTGCCAGCGCAAAGGGCGTTGAAACGCAAAAGGACGTAGAGGAGCGGAAGGCGTTTCTAAGAAAGATCGGATATAAGTTTTAGATCTACAGTTTGGAGAGTGCCAGTTTGGCGGCTTTTTCGCCGGAAAGCATCATTCCTCCAAAGATGGGCCCCATCCTCGGCCCTCCTGCGACGGCATTCGCTGTCATTCCCGTTACAATCAATCCCGGGTACACCTCCTTCGTCGCATCTAGGAGAAATTTTTCCCCCACATCTGCCCACATGGGCTTTTCGCCAAGCACCTTCAGCGCGCCAGGAATCTTTCGCTCCACAATCCTGCAGACCTCTGCATCGTGCCCGGTTCCATCGATGACCACCTTGGACCTAATGCTCAGGGGGTCCACGTGCAACTTCGCCAGCTCGACAGCGCTCCAGTTTATGACTACTCCTGCTATCTTATCATCCCTGATCACAACGTCCTCCACGCTCATCAGGTTGAATATTTCAGCGCCAGCAGCGATGGTTTCGCTCGCCAGTTTTCCCACCGCCTCTATGGAATTTGCAAGAAGATATCCGTCTTTATGCTCCCAGTAATTGATTTCAAAATCGTCCAAGATACGTTTTGCTTCGTCCTGTATCACAATGCGAGGGAACATCATTCCTCCCCCCCACATTCCGCCGCCAACGCTGAGTTTCCGCTCGAAAACGGCTACTTTAACTCCTTTCTCAGCGAGATACTTGGCGGATACCATGCCGGACGGCCCTGCACCGGC
>JAUWXC010000107.1 GCA_030616565.1 Methanocellales archaeon
CGAAAAGTTCGCCTCTGAAACCAAGATCGGAGTTGCACGACCGGATAAGGCAGTGCCTAATTAAGATATGTCGCCAGTACAGGGATTGGAGAGGTACTTTGACGTTTTGAGCGAGAGGTGTTTAGCGAAATATCTGCTCGCAAAGCGGACATCATCGCTGGGCTCGAAGGTGAAAGTCGCGAATGAAATGTTGCGAAACTGCCACTTCTGCGAGCGGCGCTGTGGTGTGAACCGGCTAGAGCACGAAATCGGATACTGTGGTGTTGAAGCGGTTTCGCGATACGCTTCGGAGTTTCTGCATTATGGTGAGGAGCCCGAGCTCGTGCCATCGCACACGATTTTTTTCACAGGCTGCACCTTTTCCTGCGTCTACTGCCAGAACTGGGATATATCGACTGCTCCAACTTCAGGAACGCCCGTCTTGCCGGAAAGAATGGTAGAAATCATCACGATGAGAAAGCAACAGGGCGCGAGAAATGTGAACTTTGTTGGCGGCGACCCAACGCCGCACTTGTACACCATACTGCAAATCATGGATAAATGCAACGTAAACACGCCCATGGTCTGGAATTCCAATATGTACTGCTCCAAAGAGGCAAGGGAGTTGTTGAGCGGCGTGATAGATGTGTATCTGGCTGATTTCAGGTATGGAAATGATGAGTGCGAGAAAAAATACTCAAATGTGAATAACTATTGGAGCATCATTACGCGAAACTTTCTGTTAGCGCACGAGGATGCGGAGGTTATTGTAAGGCATCTCGTGCTGCCGAACCATCTCGAATGCTGTACGAAGCCAATTGTTGCATGGATCGCAAAGCACATGCCAGGGGTGCGATTCAACCTCATGTTTCAGTATATGCCCTACTACAAGGCGCATCAACATCCTGAGATCAACAGGCGCTTGAGTTATGATGAGAGGAAGGGGGCGCTGGAAATAATAGAGGAAGCGGGATTGAGGAATTTGGTGTGACCCCTCACATACTACATCCATTCTCTATTCAATTTAACTATCTTATCAAAATCCGGATCTTCCGAGATAATGGTATAAACGCCGTGAGTTATGGCGCATGCAGCATGGATTGCATCCCTTGGATCCAACTTATATTGCTTTATCAGGGCTAACGATTCCCACAAAACCTCGTCGTTTACGTCGATAAATGTGAGGTTGGGCATCGTTAAGAAAGCCTCTCCTGCTTGCAAGGCGGCATTAAACCCTTTCTCTTTTTTAACCTTCCAGAATACCTCATCAAACGTAAGTGCGGAGGTCACTGCCGCTTGTTCTCCATCTCTAACGCGTTCCAGCAGATTTCTGGCCCACTTACCTCTTCTATCTGCATACAAAATCGCATAGATGGGCACCATGGAGTCTAGGTATATCATCCTAACCTCGTCGCAAGTTCCTCTTCGTATGCCTCATGCGGATGTATTTTTCTGGTGAACTTGGGGCGGGACTTTGCAATCATTTCGAAGGTCTTGATTACATCCTTTCTTGGTTTTTTGATGATGAGCCTGTTACCCTCTAACTTGAAAATCACCTCAGATTTGGGGGCTATTTTTAGTGCCTTCCTGAACACTTGTGGGATAACTACTTGGCCCTTCGGTCCGACCTTCATTTCTATCTCTATCATTCTTACTCTTAGTTATACATAAGTATTACTAATATTTATACTCTTGGACTTATTCTTGGTTTAAGAAGATATTTAATGTACGTGTCGATAATGGGATAAACGAAAGTGGTGTGACCATGCCCATTATCACCTTGCTCACGGACTTTGGAGACTTGTATCCGGCGCTGATGAAAGCCGTCATTCTTAAAATTAATCCCGCTGCCACGATCATCGACATCTCGCACGACATTCCGCCCCAGAACGTTAGAGTGGGTGCATTTGCGCTGATGTATGCCACCCAGGAATTTCCGAGCAGGACGATTCATGTTGCAGTTATTGACCCGGGCGTTGGCACGAAGAGGCGCGCGCTGGTGATTAAAGCCGGCGAGCAGTATTTGGTTGGGCCAGACAACGGTCTTCTAATCCCGGCGGCGAGAAACCTGGGGGATTTTACGGTGTACGCCATAGGCTTAAACGAAGTGTACGCCGCAGGCTTAAACGAAGTGTATGAGGTTGAACATGCACCGCCAAAGTCAGCAACATTTCATGGCAGAGATGTTTTTGCTCCTGTGGCGGCGAGATTGTCAAAGGACTATAATACTTCAAAATTCAAACCAACGGGCGACTTCGTAAACCTTGATTTTGGCAAAGCCATGGCATTGGAGGGAGCGCTGAGCGGCGAAGTCGTATATATCGATGCGTTTGGGAACATCATAACCAATATTCCAGGTTCGCTTGCCTCACAACACATACGCTACGGCGATGAGGTAGAGGTGTGCGGCCAGCAAATGCCCTTCGTAAGGACGTACGCGGACGCGTCTGGGCCGTTAATTATGGTTGGAAGTCATGGTTTTCTTGAGATTTCCGTAAGAGAGGGCACTGCGGCAAGACTGCTCAAGTTGCGCGTTTCTGACCCTGTGCGCGTTAGATTAAAACGGTAGCCTTTTTAATTCAAGAAGTAAGTTAGTATGGTGGCAAACCTTGGGGGTAAGATGAACAGAAACAGGGCATTCTACATAGGACGCTTCCAGCCGTATCATTTGGGGCATCATACCGTCATTCAGAAGATTGCAAAAGAAGTGGACGAGATCGTCATCGTCATCGGTAGCGCGCAAAAAAGTCATACTCTTGAAGACCCATTTACGGCGGGCGAGAGGGTTATGATGATTTCCCGCTCGCTCGAAGAACTGGGCATCACCTATTACGTCATTCCAATCATGGATGTGGACAGGCACGCAATCTGGGTTTCGCACATTAGGTCGCTGACGCCCCCTTTTGACGTAGTGTACTCAAACAACCCGCTTGTAATCGATTTGTTCAGCGAGGCAGGTACCAAGGTCAAGAAATCTCCGCTATTCCAGAGGGACGTCTATTCTGGCACTGAGATCCGGAGAAGAATGCTCAATGATGAGAGGTGGGAAGAGCTAGTTCCAAAAGCGGTGGTCAAGGTCATCAAGGAAATCGACGGCGTGCAGAGGTTGAAGAAACTCTCCAAGACGGACTCTCCAGGTTAAGCAATCTCTCTTTTGCTTTAGGGCCGAACGAAAATCCACCAGGACCATTTTTCGCCACGACTCTATGGCATGGGATGAAGAGCGGTGCAGGGTTTCTAGCTAGAGCATTGCCCACCGCTCTGACCGCATCAGGATGACCAGCTCTTTCCGCTAGCTCAGCGTAGGCAATTGTCCCTCC
>JAUWXC010000104.1 GCA_030616565.1 Methanocellales archaeon
ATGAGCAGCCCCTCATCATCCCTAATCGCCAGAGGATGTTGACGTCGCTGGAGCAGGTCTTGCATGGATATTATACCCTTAAGGTTGCCCTTTTTATCCACGATCGGCAACCGCTCTATCTTATGCTCATACATTTTGTCCAGCGCACCCTCCAAGGACACACTCTCGTGTGCTGTGACCACGTCTTTTGTCATCACCTTTTTCACGCTTTTTGCCGATTCAGACTCTATGATGGGTCTCACGTCTCTCCGGCTGACGATCCCAACTAATTTGCCAGCGCTATCGACAACCGGAATACCGCTAACCTCTTCCTCGGTCATGAGGCGCCATACCGCTTGAATGGGGATATCAGGCTTGACAGTAACTACTTCTCTTACCAACAATTCATCTGCCTTCTTAACTTCCCTAATCTGCGCCACTTGCTGCTCCTTGCTCATGTTTCTGTGAATTACGCCTATGCCGCCCTCCCTGGCAATGGCAATTGCCATGTTTGCCTCGGTCACCGTATCCATGGCAGCGCTCACAACCGGAATGTTGAGTGAGATATTTTTTGAAAACCGTGACGTAACGTCTGCTTGATTCGGCTCGACCCTGGATTTGCCAGGCAGAAGCAGCACATCTTCAAAAGTAATTCCTACGGGGGCATCCAGTTTCTTCGTAAACACGTTTCACACCTGTACCCTTTTGGTCTAATAGCACTTTTTTCTTAATGAAGCTTTTGTTTGGTCAGCGCTAGGAGGGCACGAAAAAAGCAAATTTAGAAACCTTAAAGCACTTGGGTGCGAAAAGGTGATGCATGAGTCGGTTGCCAAAGGGCATTCTCATAACCTTTGAAGGCATCGATGGTTCCGGAAAAAGTACCATAGCAAAGAGGGCTGCAGCACGCCTGAGAAACGATTACGACGTCTCACTAACAACAGAACCAACGTTGGGCTGGATAGGGGACGTCGTTCGCAAGTCGATTGCCTCTGATGTGGATCCATTGGCGGAGTTGTTCCTTTTCGTGGCAGATCATGCAGAGCACATCACCAAGGTGGTCAAACCCGCGCTTGATGAGGGCAAAATCGTCATATCAGACCGCTACTCCGATAGCAGATATGCGTATCAGGGCGCGACGCTTGCCAATCGTTTTGAGGACTCGATTGACTGGGTTAAAAAAATACATGCGGGATGGACGATACCGCCCGATTTAACGTTTTTACTGCTCGTCTCTCCACGCGTGGCGCTGAGCCGGTGCAATACTAGAAAAAAAACGACAAAGTTTGAAGACATCGAATTCATGAAAAAGGTACAGTCGAATTTTCTCAAGTTGGCGGATGAATTCCCAAAGAGAATCGTTAAGATAGATGCTGAAAAGGACCTGCATACAATGGAAGAGGAAGTGATGGGTAAGATTCGGGAATACATCCGGGCGAGGATTTAGTCTACTGTTTTCGCTTGGAGATGTCTTCCTTTATCGCTTCCAGCGCCCTTCTTGCTTTGCCCTCTTCGTCCGCCACCAGGATGACGATGTCATTTCCTGTAACACCGAACCTGCCCTCTATCACCTCTTTTTCCTCCTTAGAGATTCCATAGGCAGGCAACTCGTCAGTCGAAATGTAGCCTTTTACGCCGGTTTGCTCTTCAACTTTCTTTTGCAACTCGTCTGCGTATGCTTTATCCTCTACCAGAACGCCAGCAAAACCCTCGATTTTTTCTCCTAAAACGACGCCACCCCTCTCTATAATGCCTTTTATCAGGCTGGAGCCCGTATTTTCAAATATGTTGGTTACGTCCTCCATTTCATTCCTCCATGCGATATTGTGATTTACTGCTATTAATTGTTTGGTCACCTTTAATAAACGCTAAGTTCTTTAAACTATTAAACTTTAAATGTTTAAAAGGACATGCGATAAATAATAGGGTGATAAACATGGTCGATAAGGAAATCGGAAAAATTGAATTGGACAAATCCACTAAGATCATAGTCAGGCTAACCGAATGGAAGAGTGAGCAGCGCGTAGACATCCGCAAATTTGTAGAGACGGAGCGCTACACCGGATACACAAAGCAGGGCATCAGCGTGCCTGTGGCAAAAATAGACGCGCTTAAAGCTTTGCTTGATGGGGCTGTTGTGAATAAATAAGAAATGAGCCACCTATTGAAAGTATACAAGCGCTGCACCGATCACTATCAACACCAGGCCCAGAAGCCTTACCATATTATCGCTCCATTTTGGTATCCACTTCATCAACCATTCTGCGAAGCAGATCCCCTTCTTCTTGCACCATGCTGGTGCAGTCAATCGTATTACTCCTCCGATGATTAGGAGAACTCCGACGACATCCCAGACCGTGCCAGTTAAGCAAGCCAAACAATTCATTGAAACGCCTCCAAATGGTGTTTATTTTGATGATATTTATGTTTGATTGAAAGTCTCACCTCTCGATTGCAATAGTCACATTCCCAACCTGGAGAACATCCCCTTTCTTCTTCTCTGGTGCGCCCCCCACAACTTCCACGCTCTTCGCCCGGGTCGTGCCCTTAATGTCGTTGATACCTTGCTTAATCCATTTTTCATCAGGAGCGCCGGCGTATATCTTGATTTTTTCCAGCTCCGCGTTGAGCGCCATACCTTTTTCAGACTTATATCTCCTTATGGCGCCTACGACCTCTTTGATCAACTCGCCACCCTTTTCTGTTTCATCATCTATCAGTGAACCATCCGCTTCTGGCCACTTGCACTTATGAATGCTACCTTTTCCTATGTATGAATGACACTCCTCCGCAAAGTGAGGAACGAATGGCACCAGTAACAGGAGAACGGTCTCAACAACCCTGCTTAGCGTGTACCTTGCCGCATTCTTTGCATTGACATCATCGCCGTACAATCGATATTTTGTCATCTCAATGTAGTTATCGGCCAACTCGCTCCAGGCAAAACTCCTGACTTTTTGCAGTGTCTTGAATTCATACCCATCCAAGTCGGCGGTGACATCTCTGATCAATCTGTTCAGCTTGCTCAGAATCCATTTATCAACAACATTCAGCTCTCCCGGAGCGCTTGAACGATGGGGCATGCTGAATCTAACGACATTCCACATCTTGGTCAGAAAACGCTTTCCGTGAACGATTTCCTTCAATTCGAATGGGTAGTCTTCCCCCAATGATGCTATGGCGGCCCACTGCCTGACGGGGTCAACACCATATTCATCGATGATTTCATCTGGCGCAACGACGTTGCCAAGACTCTTGGACATCTTTTTGCCATCTGCTCCAAGTACCATTCCATTGATTAAAACATCCTTGAATGGTATCTCCCCGGTCAAGATATGGCAGCGGAATATCGTGTAAAATAGCCATGTCCGGATGATTTCATACCCTTGAGGTCTGATAGATGTGGG
>JAUWXC010000019.1 GCA_030616565.1 Methanocellales archaeon
CGACGATTTGCAAGACTGGGCAATCGAATCAGGACATTCCACAGCCAAGGAGGCTGCAACGGTTGCATCCAAGGCGGGCGTGAAAGAGCTCGTGTTGGTTCACATCAGCTCGCGCTATTCTGAAGACCCAACGCCATTATTAAAGGAGGCGAGGACTATCTTCAAGAACACATCCATTGCTAAGGAATTCGTGGAGATTGTAGTACCATATCCGAAGTAGTAAAACGAAACTCGGAATCTATAAATATGCACAATCCATAATCCATTTTTTACATGGATGAATTTCAGGTGGAACTCGATCGGATTGGGCATGTAATCCTTCTCGACCCGCTGAGAATCCAGGAAACACTCAAAAGTGGAGGCTGCACATTCATCTCAGATAAGTTTTACAACAAGGGCATCTACAGGGTGAGAAACAAGCAGAGTGGGGCGCTTGAAAATTTTGCGATACGCATCTACAGGATAGAGGCAGCTACATATCAAGGTCGTGTTGATGAATTGGGGACGGAATGCATTGATAAGTCTCTGTGGCGAAACGTTCAAGAAGGGGCGCCCGTCTTTTTTTACGCTTTCAAATTAGAGGACAAATTCGTCAAGGATATGCCAAAGGAAGAGGCAGAAGCACTTTTGGCAAAGGCGTAGTTTATCATGCCCCGATACGAACTTGTTGCGTTCGATATGGATGGAACCCTTGTCAAGGAAAGAAATTCTTGGGGGGCGCTGCACAGGCATTTTGGCACCATTGGGCGGGCGGCGGAAAATCTGAGAGAGTACGCAGGGGGTAAGATCAATTTCGCTGAGTTTATGCAGAGGGACGTCGCCCTTTGGATTCCTTCTAGGCCCACGATGCAACAAATCACAGACGTGCTATCCAACTACGAGTTAATGCCTTATGCGGATCAAGTCATAAAAGAGCTCAAGAACAGGGGCGTAAAAACCGCCCTTATTACCGGTGGACTTAATGTTTTGGCCCAAAGCGTTGCAGGCAGGTTGGGAATAGAACACGTAATGGCGAACGATTTAGTCTGCGATGCAGGAGGATATCTGACCGGTGAAGAGATATTCAACGTTGACGTTGCTAGGAAGGATGAAGCTCTCTCTAATCTAATGCGGAAATTGCGCATACCTACTGCAAAATGTATCGCCGTGGGCGATAGCAAGTATGATATCACATTCTTGAGATGTGCCGGGTTGGGCATCGCCTTCAACCCTGATGCAGAGTTGACAAAACACGCATCCATCGTGGTGCACGACCTCAGGAACATCTTGAAATATGTGTGAGGTGTTGTGTGTTGTGCAAATCTTTATATCCTCCAACGGTGCAATTTCTATTAATTCTGCAGAAAAGGGGGGAAAATGGGGATTTTATCCATACTGAGGCTCGCGGTGGAACTTGACAGGATCGTGGGCAGCGCATACGAGAAGGTGGCAGTGGCATTTCTCTGGTTTGTTCTGGGACCTGTCACGAAGCTGGATGAGAAGATGTACGAAGGCTATGCTAAGACGTCTGAACACTTTTTCCATACGAGCGAGGCTTTATTTCACTCACTGAGGCGACCCAACTGATTTATTTAAGAAAGGCTTTTTATATATCATGAGACTGGAACCCATCAAAGAGCTAAAAGAGATGCTCGAATCCTGGAAGAAGCCCAAGACGATCAAAAAGAAGGAAAAAGAGGAAGAAGAGAAAGAAGAAAAATCAGGATGATGCCCGAGTTTTATTGAGCGACCAGGGGCAAACAAGGATAATATTTATATATACGATGGTATTTATATAAATGATAGATATATTGAAGAATGTATTGTAAGAATACAGAATGGTGGTCGGGTGGTGTTATGGAGACAATCCTAAAACTTATGTACTATTCGCACGCAGCTTCTCTTTTCGCGTCTATCCTTTTCATTACAGGAGCTACGTTTGCGGTCTGGGGCTGGTTTGGATCGTTTGCAGCATCCTTGGTCTGTCTATCATTTATCGCCCTATGTTCTTACTATCTCGTATTCATAGAGAAAGAATGACCTCGCTTTTGAATCTGTTCACCTCTTTTTCAAATCACTTAAATAAGAAATGGGCGATACAAACCATAGATGGCGGATAAAGAGCAAGGGGCGAAATATTTAGAAGAGTATGGTAGCGTGCGTTTTATCATCAAACAGTCCTCTCTGCCACTCCTGGTATGCATCATATCTGGTCTGTTCGCTGGTGTCGTTCTCGGAAGCATGGAGGATGCGCTGAGCGCTCTTCCAGGCCTGCTCGTGTTAATCCCGCCGTTGTTGGGCATGCGGGGCAGCATAGCTGGTGCATTCGGCTCTAGGCTTGGGTCTGCTTTACATCAAGGTCTCATCAAGCCGGAGTTGAGGGGGGACGAAAACCTTGTACACAGCGTTATAGCGTCGCTGGGAGAAGGGGCGGCAATGGCAGTTGTGATCGCGTTTCTCGCTTATGCCATGACGCTGGCGCTTGGTAGGGAGTGCATTGGCATAGTTTCTCTGGCAGCAGTATCTCTGACGGTTTGGGCGCTATCAGCGTTCATACTAATCGGTTTGGTTATGGTATTTGCATTCACGGTATTCAAGCACGGGATCGATCCCGATAACGTCATGGGGCCAATGGTGACCTCTGCCGGAGACGTACTTACGGTGCTCGCGCTCTTCATAGCGGTAAGAATTGTCATGGGGGTGATGTAGGTTTGGCGCCCCAAGTGAAAAGGTACAATGCCATAAAAATCATGAAAACCGCACTCCCCCTGCTCACGTTTTGTGCCATTCTCGGAATTTTGTCTGGGCTGGTCCTCGACACCTTCAAGAACATCCTGTTCACGTTCCCTGGATTGTTCGTGTTAATCCCAGTCACGATAGGTATGGGTGGAAATCTGGGCGCCATACTCAGCTCTCGGATTACGTCAGCCCTTCACCTTGGTGTTATCAGCCTCACACCAACCGACCCTGTGCTGAGAAGTAGCGTGCTTGGCGTTTCTATCAATGGTATACTTTCATTCTTTACGATCGGAATTTTAGGGCATTTGTTCTGTGTTTTAATGGGTTTTGAGAGCGTCGGTCTGGTTAAAATGATTCTGATATCTTCCATATCTGGAGTTCTACTCATCTTAATTGTCATCATCACAACGATCCTGGCTGCATTTCTTTCGTACAGAAAAGGCATAGACCCTGACGATACGACGATTCCCATAGTTACCAGTGTTTGTGATGTGTTTGGCATCCTGATATTGTTTGTCGTCATCATGGCGGTGTTATGAATTGGAGAAAAGCATTTATTAATCCAGCGAATGATTGGGATTGGTATGACTGAAGAAATCGAATATGAACCGCGGGGCATGAAAAACCTTCTGAAGAATATGAAGGATATCTCCGAGTTGATGGTGGACCTGGCGTATTCGGCTGTTCTGTATGATGACAAGGACATCGCCGAAGAAGTGCTTCGGCTTGAGGAGGAGATGGACGTTCTGAGCTATCATGCACGCGTAGCGGCGCTGCTTGGCGCCAGGCGCATAGAGGAGGCAGAAGAGCTCTCTGGCGTGTTGCAGATCGCATCTGCGGCTGAAAAAATATCCAATGCAGCGGGAGACATTGCCAACATCGTGCTCAGGGAATTGGGGCTCCCTCCCGAGTTGAAAATTGCGATCCCAGGTGCAGAGGAAACTGTCACACGCGTCAGGGTTGGCGAAAAATCCCCCCTCGCAGGAAAAACCTTGGGTGAGTTAAAACTGGAAACAAAGACAGGTATGGTGGTCATAACAATCAGACGTAACGCGGAGTGGATATATGACCCTAATAAAAAGACGGCCATAGAGGCAGGCGACGTTCTATTTGCCAATGGACCGGATGAAGGAGTGGCGAAGCTGTATAAATTGGCTACCGGGGAGAAATATGAGTTCAAGCCCCCTAAGAAGGGGAGACTGCTGAGCGACTTAGCAAAAGCCGTAGACGTCATCATCGAGATGAAAAATCTATCAGAACTGGCGGTCGGGCTTGCTTATTCCGCCCTACTTTTTTACAGCGAGGAGATCGCGCACGAGGTGGAGATACTAGAGGTCCAGATGGACGAGATGAAGTATGAGTTAGAGCACTGGGTATTAGAGGCATCAAAGCATGTCGATGACGTGAACAGTCTGAGAGGGTTATTGCATCTTGCGGCCTCCTCAGAGGTCATTTCAGATGCGGCTGACGAGGTCGCGGATGTCGTGCTGAGGGATATCGAACTCCATCCTGTATTCATGCTCGCGATCAAGGAGTCAGGCGAGGTCATTGCCAAAATAGAGGTAGTGGAGGGCGCCAAAGTCGATGGAAAGACGTTGAAGGCGCTGCACCTGGAAACAGAAACCGGCACGTTCGTTCTGGCTATTAGGCGGGCGGATAAATGGATATATCATCCGGGTGGAAAAACCGTCATTAAGGCGGGAGATTTGGTCATCGCCAGAGGACCGCGCAATGGTGAGAAGCGGTTGGCTGAACTCTGTTCATCAAAGTCGTCTTAGGTATCCCAGGCTTTCCTCTCCTTCTTCCAGGGTTCTGGCCTCGACGACAAACCTGCCTTTGTGGTCTTTTAATTCTTTCATCACCGCTTTCCAATCTATCATACCGCGCCCAAGCGGAAGATGGTCATCTTTCTTACCAAGATTATCGTGCAGGTGAACGTGTTCTGCATTCAATTTCAAAAAGGCATCCAGTTTATCGACGAGGTTGGCGTGCCCTATGTCGAGGGCGATGCCAACGTTCTCCCTGTTCACATTCTCTACCATGCCGGTCAGCTCTTCTGGAAACTTGCCGAACAAAAATCCGATGTCTGGCATGTTCTCCACGCACACCATGATATCATATTCCTTCGCAATGTCGCACAGTTTTTGTATGCCTGTGATGTTCTGCTTCCATGCCTTGTCAGGCAATTCTGCTCCCAGGGGCGAGAGATGCCCTGGATGTACGACCACCAGATCTGTGAGTCCTCCTACAGACCGTATGGCTCTGCTCATCTGCCTTATCGTCTCATCCCATATTCCCTGATTTAGACTCGCGAGATTTAAATCAGAAAATGGAAGATGTGCCGTGAACTCCAGATTTGTGGCCTCCTGCACTTCCTGGATTTTTTTGCGCATCTCCTCTGTGAGTCTCTGTCTGCCCTCTCCAACGATCTCCCAGCCGCTGAATCCGCTCTCTTCTAGCTCATACACCCACTCAAATGGGTTGTTGCTCGTAGCCAGGGAGGAAAAACTAATCCTCATGTTTTACCTCACTGGCAGATGTTAGCCAGTCTATCAATCCATCTGGGTCCCCGGTCTCAATGCTTACGTGAATGCCTCCCAGCGAGCCCTTTTCAAAATTCGCTTTACCCACAAACGCAACCTGTTTGTTGAGGTCGAACTCGATTTTATTTCCCTCTTTGCTGTTGAGGAGCACTGGCCTGGCAGAGTCGCGTATCTTCTGTTTCCTGAGCAGCTTCTGTAATTTGTCCAGGGAGGCATCTCCGGTTAGTTTGTCTTCTTCAAAGCTGAGCTGGGCATCCGGGAAAATATTTGTGATTGCCTTTTCCACACTCTCCACGCTTTCCGTCGCATACACGGGCGCCCAAACCCTGACTTTAACCTTGGATTCCTTCCAGGACCGTTCTGACATTTTCTCTAAACTCCTCCAGGGTGCCGTTGTTATCTATTAGCACGTCCGCCATCCTCATGGCTTCTTTCAACCCCCAGTGCAGCTCCCTGTCATCCTTCTGTTTGAATCCTTCCCAGTCAACTATGTCGTCGTTTCTCTTTCGCGCGAGTGCGCGTGCAAACCTGTTTTTCCGGGAGGCAAGTATCGCAATCAATGTAAATTGCGTCTCAAACGCCTTTTTATATGCCTCCGCTTCTGCACCTCCGCGCAGACCATCGACCACGACTATACTACCATCCATCGCCTTGATAAGTGGAATGCAGCGCCTAGCTACCGCGTTCATGCCCTCTTTGGCTCTAATATCATTCGCCACTTTCCCAACGTTCTCCTCGGTGATATTCAATCCCCTTCTTCTTACTTCTTCGCGCACGACATCCCCCATCCTGATCACAGGGATGCCGAGTTTCTGCGCCACCTTGGCTGCTTCTGTCTTTCCCGACGCTGGCAAGCCAACAAAGCCGATGACCTTCAAACTAACTCCTCGCCTAACTCCTTTGTCCTGATTCTCACATTTTTTAAGTATTCTTTCGCTATCTTGCCCAATTCTAGCAGCTCTTCTCTGCTTGGCGGCCCATATTGCTTCAGCTCCTCACTCCATCCCTGCTCGGGTCTGCCCTGCTGGAGTATGTATGGGATTTCCCCATAAGATGAAACCTCTTCTGCGATCGCTCTGATATCATCCCCATCGAAGATGAGGCCTTTGAAAATCGTCGTCCTGACTTCCATGTCAAAGTTCTTGCAAACCTCGAGAGAGCGTCTCACCAGGGCGACGGCGTCTCCATCGCTGATACCTGCTACCTTCTCATATTTCTCCGGAGATAGCGGCGCCTTGACATCCAGGAAAATTTTGTCAATCACCCTTTCATCTATCAATTCCTTCAGCTGACCCGGATAATACCCGTTGGTTTCCACGCCGACGAGAAGTCCTAAACTTTTCGCGAAGTTTGCCAGACGCTTTATTTGCTCGAGCTGTGTTAACGGCTCCCCGCCAGAGAAGACGACGGCGCTTACAAATTTTTTCGCCTTTTTGATTTCTGCCTCAATCGTTTCTGCATCAACGAAGTTCTCTCCCTTCAGGAGGGCATAGTTCTGGCAATAAGGGCATCTAAATGGGCAGCCTCTGAAAAATATGACCATGGCAACCTTGCCATACCAGTCCACGGTTGATACGTGAACGATGCCGCCAAAATTCACCCTCACGAAATCACGCTCATTTTGACTTCTTTCTTCTCGTTTTGCGCTCACACTCGGTCGTCTTCTCGAGGGTTATGTGCGTAATCGCGAAGAGTACCCCGCCGTAGATGAGATAGGCCACGCCCTTGTAATCTCTTCCATACAGCGAGTAGAAGCCGACAACAAATGCTATGAACGATAGAATATAGATCAGCGCTGCGAGTATGTACAAGATCGACGTCTTCTTCATCATCTCACCCTTTTGTCCTGCGCCAATCATGCGCTATGACCTTTTACCATTCACAGGACTTTAAATTATCTGAAAATGTTGGTTTGGGTTTAGTAAGGGGGGATCAAATCCCATACCTCACCCTATCCTTCAATTCCTGCTTCTTGGCAGCGTTCCACCCTGATACGGCTTGTATGTAGCCAGTTACACGGGATAGATGCTCGACGTTGCTCGACTCGCAGTTGCTGCATCTCTCCTGTAAACCAGCCTCGACGTGAAAATCGTCCATGCAGAGGGTCATGTCCCTTGTGAACGCAAAATAGCCAGCCTGCGTGTTCTTTGCGATGTTCATGGCAAGTTCCTTTAGCCCTCTTGGGTCCGGGGTCGATTCACCCATAAATATGTGCAGGATGTTTCCTCCATCCACGATGGGGAAGAACACATGTTCGATGTCAATCCTATCGACGAGCGAGATGTTTGCACCTAGAAATACATGTGTACCGTTGGTGTAATAGATTGGCAGGTCCCTTGTCTCTTTCGTGAGGGATTTCGCCGTCTTCACATCGCCTTTGATGACTTTTTCGGCAAAGGTTGCAAAATCGCTATGCAAAAGGTCAGACACCGCAAATCGCTGTGCCGTTGTCTCAGCCGGTGTTCTGGCTAACACGATCTTCATGTTGTGTTTTTCGCTTAGTTCTTTAGCATAGAACTCCATCTCGGTCATCGCTCTTATCGCGAGTTTGAACGCTTCCTGGGACTCGTGCAGCTGTGCACCTGTGTGATGTTGAACCGTCTCGTTTATTCCAACGACGCCGATTGTGTAAACGAGGTCCTGTGTATAAACTGCCACATCGCCTTTCTTGCCTGTGAGAGAATCCTTCGGGCGCTGCACGACGAATGGCATCCTATTGTTCTTGATTACGATGTTCATCCACTTTTTCTTGACCTTGAACAATTCGACGGCAACATCCATCAATCGCTTCAACTCGCTGAATAATCTCCTATCATCATATTCTGCCTTGTATGCCGCCCTGGGACAGTTGACTGAGACGACCTGCCATGCACCCATGGAAAAATGTTTGCCATCTTGGAAGCACAGTTTTTTATCGAAGTCCTCATCATCCTCAGCCGTAGACGAGAACTGGTAGGCGCAACATTGATAACACGAAATCCCTTTTCCGGCGCCCCTGTACTCCGGCAGCTGATTATCGAAGTACGGCGAGCCATATTTCGCCGCCAGCTCAAACGCAAGATCATACAATTCATCATAGGTCGGCAGTTCTGGATGGGTTCTGTTAAATTCCTCATTCTCGGCCATGAAATCGGGCTCGATGGAGATTTCGGGTTTGGGGAAGTTAAACGGCTTGCCCCAGTAATCGCCCTTCAGCATGACGTTCATCAGTGCTTTGAACGCCAGCCGAACCTCTCGTTCAAACTCGTCATATGTCCTGAGTGGAGCTTGCTCGCCGTTCCATACTTTTCCTTTATACACTGCTGGCTTATCCCTCCATATCTTGGGAACTCCTGGCGTGAGCTGCACAGAACTGAAAACGATTTGCCCTCCCCTGGCCACCATCATCTGCGTCATTTCGTAGACGAACATCTGCATCAATTGCTCTATTTCATCATACGAAAGCCCCTCAAAATAGGGGGCGAGAAACGTAAGGAAATTGTAGAATCCCTGACCGCCCGCAAAATTCGTCTGTGCGCTACCTAATGCCTTTACAGCATGCAGTATTGCAACCTCCGTCTTCTTTGCTGGACCTGCAACGCTTGCCTTCGTACCAGAGCCGTCCGGCATCAATCCATAATAAAAGAAGTACCGCAGGTCCCAATCTTGGCAAAAACCGCGTGTGCCAAGGTATTCCAGGTCATGTATGTGAATATCTCCATTCAGGTGTGCATCGGATAGGTGGGGAGGCAGCAATAACAGATATTGCTCCTTTGAAATCTTGTCCGCCTTCTTCTTGTGCGAGGTCTCAGCATTGTCCTGCAGGTTTGCATTCTCATTCGCTTCGAAGCCGTTGCCTATGTCTATCATGTGGGCGTCATATACCGGCGTGCCAACCCTAGTGGCAATGTTCCGCCATTCCTGGTGGTAGTCTTCTAATAGGATGACGTTTACGATTTCCCTCACGAGGGGGCCAGAGAGGTATTTTACCCCCATCGACCGGATGCGTTTTTCTGCCGTCTTTGCCACTTCTCTGGCTGTTTCCTCATCAATAGGAGGGATGCCGTAAAATTCCTCGCTGAGTTTTGTCTCTCTCAGCAACTGTCTGACGATGGCTTCTCTGTCCCAATCTAAGATGTGCCCATCCGATGTCCTGATCTTGGGCATTGCGGGTGCTTCCGCACCTTCAAGTGTTTTCTGGACCACGTTGATATCTGAGCTCAATCTATCCCCTCTTTTTCACCAAACAAATCCTTGGATGTAAGGAATCTCTCTCCGATCTTCAGCACTGGCGCAGATGTGGTGAATACACCATTTGCCCTCAGTTCAGCGAGTGATGCAGGGGTGGTCATGTCCACCTCTTTATAGGACATCCCATCCGACTCCAACGAGCGCTTTAACTGCTCACATCTCGGGCATCTTTCTGTGGTGTAGACCACCACCTCTTCCTCTTTATCCTTGTCCAGGCTGATTGCTTTGAGCGTGCTAGAGCTAATCATAACGACTCTTTGAAAGTTATATGAGTAG
>JAUWXC010000010.1 GCA_030616565.1 Methanocellales archaeon
CATTCCACATCAAGCCCCATCATCGATCCTGCGCTCACAGTCCGAATACAAATGGTACTGTAAGCCCATTCATCCAAAAATAGATCGACCACCTGAGAGATTCCCAAATTTCCAAGTTTTACAAATCCTATTTTGACCATGATCAGATACCTCCTATGATCTCCTCGCCAATAATCTTGATCGAAGTTGGCACGTCCGGACCAATAGGGGAGCCCGCTACCACTTGCGTAACCCCCATATCAAATAGCTCCTTTACCCTCTGGATACAATGATCCGGCGTGCCGTAGATCGAAAATGCATCTGTCATTTGGTCTGTGACAGATGAAAACGCCGCACGAAAATCGCCTCTGGCAAGTGCATTTTTGACTGGCGCTACGTCTGCAGGGCTTATATCATGTCGTTCTAGGACCTGGGGAGGCGATCCAGCTGCGATGAAGGCAACTGCCGGTGTTGCGGCCTTCTTTGCCTCTTCTGCGTCTTTGTCAACGGAGAAGCTGGCATAGGCAGCGATGTCAAAGTTCTTGGGAGCACTTTCCCTGACCTTTGGGATGGCATATTTAAAATCAGCGGGATGAGAGGCGTTGATTAAAACCCCGTTGCCTATTGCTCCCGCCGTCTTGAGCATCACAGGACCCTGCGCCCCGATATAGATCGGAATGTCAGGACGTTGGAACGTCAGCTTTGCGTCCTTGACGACGAAGAATTTTCCATTGAAGGTGACTCTATCTCCATTTAGGAGACGCCTTATAATCTCTACTGCTTCCTTCAACCTTGCCACGGGCTTATTTATCTGCAAACCCAGCGAGCCCAATGTGGACCTGTCGCCGGCTCCAATGCCGAGCATAGCCCTTCCGTTCGATATCTCATCGATTGTGGCGATGGCAGAGGCGGTTAGAGCAGGATGGATCTGGTATGTGTTGGTCACGCCGGGTCCAAGTTTCACTTGCGTGGTTCTTTTGGCGATCAGAGCCAGTGTTGCATAGACGCTCCGATTGTTATAGTGATCTGTGACCCATATCGCATCGAACCCATTATTTTCAGCTAAAATGCAATACTCTACTAGCGCATCCAATGGGATATCTGGTACGAATTCTATGCCGAACACAAAATCACCATTTCTAATCATCGTCATTCCTCGGGTATGATATTAACGTAAAGTGTGCCAGATCCACCTCTGGTCAGATCGCCGGTAAATTTCTTCAGCTTGAGGGAATCTATGATTTCCGTCCCTTCGAACCTAAATGACGGTAGCATCTCCAGGACCTTCCCCTTTATCACTATCATACCATTCTTCATTTCACCGCCTGGTAGCGTGACATCGCCCTCGATTATTATTTTTCCTCCAGACATGTTCAAACCAGGCAATAAACCTGCGCTGCCCTTGACGATTATTTCTCCGCCACCCATATGTCCACCCACATAGTCTCCGGCGTCCCCTTTCACCCTAATTACTCCACCCCTCATGCCTTTCTCTACACCCCAGTACCCGGCTCCGAGGTAGTTGCCGGCGTTACCCTCCACGACCAGCTCGCCGCCTCTCATCTCTCTACCTGCCCAAGCATCCGCATCACCTTTAACAATCACCTTTCCCCCTGACATCATGGCACCGCAATGCATGTCGACGTTGCCGTTTATCGTTATCTCACCTGAAGTCATTCCCTCTCCTATTCTCTTTATCCTGGATGCGTCACCCTCGATTACGATCTTCGCTCCTTCCTTGTCTACTCCTTCAACCTTGACATCGAAGAGAGAGCCCAACTTAACCTCTTTGTTTCCATGCCAGAGGGCAATCGATTCTATTTCGCTTTTGCCTTTTCCAGCAAAGTTGTCTGGTTTGATCGCCTCCGCCTCTACGGGTACCTTGAAGGCCTTTTTAGGGGTTAGCGTAACTTGCATTTTTACACCTTTGTTTTGATTTCGATCGGATGCGGGAGATATGCGTCCTGCACGGGATAATTCGCTAGGTTCACCGAGTAGTACTTCTCAAACTTCCCTGTCAGGTCACCGAGCATGTCCTTTGTAGGTTTTCCATCAAATTCTGGGTTAACCCAATACGTCCTTCCCTCTGGAACTGCAACGATCTCCCCATCCTTTACGACGATCTCCCCGCCTTTTATCGTGTACTTTGCACGTAAAAGGGCGGACTGGATTTTCTTGGCTTCTTTCTCCTCTGGTGAAACATCATATATCGCAACATCGGCGTCTGCGCCTACACCGAGATGGCCCTTTCCATATCTATCGAGTCCAAGAATCCTTGCAGGTGCAGCCCTTGTCATTATTGCGATGTCGTTCCAGTCTAACTCCCTCTCAATCGAGGGGAGGATCGCCCTCTTATTGATGGCTTTGTGAACGTTTGCCATGACCTCCTCCCTCTTCTGCCTGCTCATCAGCAGTGAAATGACGATCGGATACGTAATAAATGGAGCACCGTTGGGGTGATCCGTTGTTAGCACTATCTTCCATGGGTCTTTTATGAGCAACGCCAGCTCCAGTCCAATCGCCCATTGAATCGTGTTGACAGCCACTTTTGACGAATATAAAAATGGAGTGATACCACCTCCTGTCTCGAGCTCTACGTCTAAGTTCGTCCATTTCCTCCCCGTTATCGTGTGCAGTCCATACTCAAGGGGACCATCCGCCGTCATCGTCGTCGTGTCCCCAAGCATCACCTGTCCCATGTCTATCGTCACATGCTTCTTCACATTCACATACTTGGCAATCTCATCCACTTTCGATTCAAAGTCCTTCCAGCTGGACCCGCCATAGGAGTGGAACTGGACATGCGTGGCATGCATGACCTGGCGATTCTTGTTCGATCTGCCTTTTATAACATCAAATGATTTCAGCGTCGTTTCATAGTTTCCTGGATGCCCGAGATCATTGCAATGTATGTGGATGGAATGAGGTAGGTTCAGCATCTCATTCGCCTCCGCAAGACTGCCGATGATATCCCTTGGTGTGACGTCAAAATTGGGTACGGAATCGTCTATGTTTACATTCTTTCCCCATCCCCATGCCTCATCTCCCCCCGGGTTCACTATTTTCACGCCATAGGCCTTTACGGCTTTTATCATCCAAGCAACGTATGCAGCCAGCTTTTTTGTTTCACCCGATTTAACATACTCCATGGTCATCCAATTGTTATCAAGCAAAGCAAGGATTGCGTTATCCAAAATAGGAGTATCGATTAGCTCCTCATGCGTATGACGTGCTAGTAAAGGTGGAGTCGCCGGCTCCATGACGAAGGTATATCCCATCTTTGCATATCTATAGCCAGTTGCATAGGTGTTTGGCACAGAATATCCTGTGCATGCCCTAGTGAGTTTGCCTCTGGGTTCAGTTCCTTTCCTACCATCCTCGGGCCTGAGAAGTCTCCCGGCGTTTATCTTGCCGCCTGCTATATGCGCATGTATGTCAACGCCCCCGGGCATTACCAACTTCCCATCGGCATCGATCACCTTGGGACTTTTTACCTTTGACACTATTTTATCATCCTTGACGCAGATGTCCATTTTTTCCCCGCAGATTTCGTTGAGGGGATCGTATACGACGCCATTTTTGATCAACAGCTCCATGTTATTCACCTCTGCGCTCTCTGACTTTGTCCAGTATCCTGCCCAAAATTTCCTCATCTGACAAGTGGTTTGGCTCTATGACTTTCCTCAGTCTTATCGGCACTTTATCCATCCTATATGCGGTGCCCTCAACCTCGACTCCAGCTATGGCAGACGGAATGACGACATCTGCTAACTCCATAGTAGGATTCGGATAGGGGTCTATTTGAATGAGAGGTATCTTTGCCAGATGCTCCACGGATTTACGTGGAAAATGCGCTGCGGGATCGGATGCAACTATCAGGGCAGAGTCACACTCTTTTCTATTTAAAATGTCCACTGCAGACGTCTCCCCCGGATTGTACCAGGGCTGGCCCCGTGAGAAGTCGACTGCGAACGGAAATCCAGTTTCCCATGTGCACACCTGATTGAAGCCGGTTACGTTGTAGTGACCTCTCATGGGCATTATCACGAATTTCGTATGTGCGTTGAGCTCTCTTACCAGGGATATTGCGTTGACGACGTTGTTGTGCCTCCCCCTGGTGTGCGTTAAGCCCAGGCCGAAAAAGATGACGCCGAACCTAGCATCTTTCATCTTCTCCACGAGCTCAATTAATCTCTCTTTTGAGACCCCCCCTACGCAAGAGGGCACGATATCCTCTTCTCCAGCTAGGATCGCTCTAAGCGCAGACAGCACAGGGTAATCCTCTCCAGGAGCGACTTGGATGAACTCGTCCGCTACTTCCACTGTCGTCGTTTTTCTGACATCAACCACCACTACCTTTTTCCCTTTTCTACCCTCTTCACTGAAAAACCCTCTCGGGAAGCTCGTGTACCTGCTCATATGTCTAGGATGCGCCTCTGCTTGATTGGAACCCCAGTATATGATTAAATCCGCTCTGTTCTTTATTTGGCCGAGGGTGCAAGATGGTAGCCCGACGTTTTGGATGGCTAAAATGGATGGACCATGGCACACGGAGGCAGTGTTATCGATGACCGCGCCCATCTCCTCTGCAAGTTCGATTCCTTTCTTGTGCGCCTCACAGGTTGTAGAACTCCAGCCATATATTAATGGGCGAATCGAATTTACGAGAATCTCCGCCGTCTTGTCGACCGCATCCTCATATGTGGTCTCCTTCAGCTCGCCACTCTCTCGAATCATGGGTGTGGTAATTCTCTCGTGCCCCATCATCTTGCTCACACCCATCTCACATGCCTCTTTTACCTCGACGATCTTATTGTTCTCCACTTCGACGACGACATCGTCACACAAAGCACCGCAGAATGGGCACAGCACATCTGTGATGGTCATTTAACATCCTCCATCAATTCTTTTATCGTTGGTATGGATTCGTATGAAAGTCCCACCTCGGCATCCATCCCTTTGTAGTGTGGCATTCCACATCCGCCGGTATCCGGATCTATCACCCTATTTGCCCACGGCCCCATCGGGATGAACGCTATGCCCGCTGGATTCTCATTGTTGACCTTGGCCATCACCACAACTTCTCCAAAACGTGATTTCACCCGAACGTTACCCTCATCCCTGATACCCAGCTCGGCCACATCTCTTTCGTTCAGTTCGCAGACGGCTGCTGCCTTGAGATATTCGTCTGACATCTTGTTTTCCAGATGGATGCCCTGCTCGACGAGTCTTCCTGTAATCAATTTTACATCGATTTTTTTCATGAACATCTCCCTCACTCTATGCATATGGATTCTAACAATTTCATCGGAGCCACCATGTTTTTGTCTAATCCAAGCTCTTTTACTCCCAGTCCCAGCGCAAGACCCAATAGTTGGGTAAAATACAGGGCAGGCAGGTCTATGGTGATACCATATCTGGACTCGATGTTCGACTGCTGAAAGTCCAGCATGGTATGACACAGGGGACATGTTACGACTATGCAGTTCGAGCCGCCCTCTTTTGCCCCGTCTATGATTTTTTTCGCCATCTCCAGCGCAAAATCCTCCTTATTTGCCAGCAAGCCACCGCCGCAACAGCTCACTTTATGGGAATATGGCAGACACTCAGCACCTGTCGCCTTGATCAGGTCATCCAGCGATTGTGGATCCTCTGGATCGTCGAATTTAGCGATCTCGGATGGTCTGACGATCAGACATCCATAATATGGCACCGCGTTCACCCCTTCTAACGGGGCCTTCACACCTTTCGATATTCTCTCCAGACCGACATCATTTACGATAATATCCAAAAGATGTCGTACCCCAACTCTTCCCTGGTATTGTCCATCTATCGTCTCGTTTATCTTCTTTCTGAATTTCTCATCTTCTTTTACCATTTTATTCGCTTTGGAGAGTTTGTGGAAGCAAACACTGCACGGCGCTACTATGTCGAGCCCCTCTTTTTCAGCGAGCGCCAAGTTCCTTGCCGATAATGGGATGGATAGGGAATCCCTCGCTTCTACAGCGCCGCAACAATTCCAGTCGTCCAACTCGATCAGCTCTATGCCCAGTTTTCTGCAAACCGCCCTCGTGGACATATCGTACTCCACAGCGCTTCCGTGAAGATAACAACCAGGGTAATATGCGAACTTCATTTTTTATTCGCCTCGACAATCTTGAATATTCGCCCTATCTGTTTCATACCCTTAATCTTCTGCGGTAACAATCTGAGCTTCCCTTTTCTAAACATGACAAATCCATCAGGTGCGCTGGATAGCAGTCCAGTTGCACCTTTGCTCAAGAGCACAAGATGTACGAAAAATTTTATCTCAAAAAGTCTGCCGTATTTTCTTATCAGGTCGTTGAAGACCCCGTCAAGACGCGGCTTCAGACTTTTTATCTTTATATTGCCCTCTTTGCCCTCCCTCTCCGCTATATTTGTTATGGCATGCAGCACTTCTGTTATTCCCACGCCTTGCGGACAGTGCTCATGACACGCATAGCACCTGGAGCAAAGCCAGATAATGTCGCTGGATAGTACTTCTTTCTTCATACCAAGGACTGCCATTCGCATGATCTTGAGTGGGTCATACCGCTCGTCAATCTCTCTCACCGGACAGCTCGATGTGCATGTTCCGCACTGGTAACACATGAGAATGTTCTCGCCACCTGCTTCTTTTATCTCGTCCACGAATCTGGGATCGGTATCCGTCAGCCTTATCGCTTCGGTCATTTTTGCACCTCTTTCAGTTCGGTCTCGAAAAAGGGCGGCTTTTTCATATCGATCCCTGGAACATAATCCAGTTTTTTCTGTACTCTCTCTGTAAAGCGCATATGAATCATGGTCAGGGGAATGCCTGCAGGGCACACATCTTCGCACCTACCGCACCCGATACAGGAATCCATCAGGTGGAGCAATCTTATCATGTTGAACATGCGTATTCGGTGCACCTCGCTCTGAAATTCCGTCATCGTGCACTTTGCATCATCTCCACATGGACAGACGGGGCAGACCTTTTTGCATGCACCGCACCCGGTGCAACCGGCAAAGGCATTGATATAGTACTCCAATCTCTCCGAATCAGACAGTTTGTTTATGGGCTCAAACAACTTTTCATGCCACTCATGAGCGAGCTTCTTCATGGCCTGGTCTATTTTCTCTCTGATCTCTATGCTCTTATCAGAGGCGGGTTCACACTCCACGTAGCCGGCATCAACGGCGTTTTTGAATATCTCCCTCCCCTTCTCGGTCAACACCTCCACAAATGTAGCCTTCCTGCCACGTGGAACGCCCCAGTTTCCGCAAGCCAAATCCGTCATTTTTGGAACGTTTATATCGCAGTATTTGCAGGCATCCCTTCTGCCATATCCCTGCCTCTCCAGCTCATCTATCTTGATGCTTTTTTCACCCTCGCTGGTTTTTAGAATCAATTTGCCTTTCGAGATTTCCTC
This sequence comes from Methanocellales archaeon, assembly GCA_030616565.1. Classification (GTDB taxonomy): domain Archaea; phylum Halobacteriota; class UBA148; order UBA148; family JAUWXC01; genus JAUWXC01. The sequence goes on from JAUWXC010000010.1 coordinate 7,413, forward strand.
GCTCAAAACGGCGTTGGGATCTAGGTTATAGACCTCTTTGACCATCTTACGTGCCTTCACAGGATGCATGGTGCCGGCACAGTTTAGACCTATCATGTAGACATTATCCAGATTGACCTGGTTTCTTTTAGCCCGTTCTATGACTCCTCTGGCATCGCATGGCTTTGCAGGAAGGGCGATTCGCACATCTGAATCGACGTATTTGGCCAGATTGATCGCCGTCATGTGAAGGGCACCAGCACAGTCGAGGACCTCCTTCGGATCGCTTGTTACCGTGGGTATCCCTTTGAAAACATCGTGTTTTTTCAGCACCAGCACGCGCTCGACAACCCCCTTATCAAGAGCGGCTGCCAATGCAGCGGAAACGAATCCACCCGAGCTGCCTTTTTCTCTTGTTTTCTCATCAGTAGCCCATGCCAGGTAGCATTTTCCAGTGCCTATGTTCATTCTATCACCGGCTTCAATGGACTCGGTCCGAGTTTCTTAACTTGTTCAACCACTTCTTTGACCACGTTGGCGAATTTTTCACCTTCTGTAGCCGAGATCCATTCCAATCTAAGCCTCTCCTTCTCCAATCCAAGTTCATTCATCATCTCGCTCAAAATCTCGAACCTGTTCTGAGTTTTGTAATTTCCATTGATATAATGGCAGTCTCCGATGTGACAACCCGTGACCAGAACACCATCCGTACCTTCCATAAAGCTCATTAGTACGAATATGGGGTCTATACGACCAGAGCACATGACCTTGATGATCCGTATATTTGGGGGGTACTGCATTCTTGAAACGCCGGCCATGTCAGCCCCAGCGTAGGAACACCAGTTACAGCAAAACACCACGATTTTTGGGACAAATTCCTTCACTCCACCACCAGCCTGCATACGTTCTTTATCTGGGATGCAATCTGCTTGTTCTGATAATGTCTCTGCTCCAGAGCGCCAGTCGGACAAGCGGCTACGCAGGTACCACATCCCTTGCACACGGCTGTTATTACCTCTGTGACTCCATCCACCATTCTGATGGCCCCATACGGACACATGGTCATACAAATTCCGCAGTTCACACACGCTTCAGGGTTGATGACAGCAGTGATACCTTCGCTCTTGATCATACCCACTCCCATGGGAATCGATGCCCTAGACGCTGCACCGACGGCCTGGGTTATCGTGTCTACTACTCCCTTTGGCGAATGGGCACAGCCGCAGAGATATATGCCATCGGTTGCGAAGTCCAGCGGTCTCAGTTTGACGTGTGCTTCGTGGAAGAAATTGCCCGCCCCAATCGGGACCTTGAGCATTTTCTGTAGCGCTCCTGCGCCTTTTGCCCCCTCTGTCGCCGTCGTCAGTACAACGAGGTCCGGCTCGATTTCGAGATCCGTTCTGAGCAGACCATCGTACACCTTGACAATCAATTTTCCGCCCTCTTCAAAAACAAGTGGTTTCTTATCCTTGGAGAACCTGATAAATTTAACACCGTTCGCCCTGACATCATTGTAATATTCCTCTCCTTTCTTTCCAACAGTCCTGATATCCCTGTGGAGAATGAAGACGTTTGCATCTGGATACATCTCCTTGATATATTTTGCATTCTTGATCGATGTACCGCAGCCGAATCTGCAGCAGTAGGTCTTCCCTTCCTCCTCTCTGGCACCGACGCAATTGATTATCACGACATTTTTCAGCTCCTTTAATGTGCCTTCTTTTAACATGCGTTCGAGCTGGAGTTGAGTGACCACATTATCATATTCTCCGTAGCCGTAATAACCGGTGGCATCTATCTCCTGCGAACCCGTCGCTACGATGATTGTTGAAATATTAAACACATCTTCCGAGTCCTTCTTGGAGATAGTCACCTCGAAGTTTCCGATGTATCCCTTTATGTCCTTGATTTCGACCCCTGTGTAGATTTCAATGTTTTTATGCTCATATGCCGCCCTTATTTTTGGAGCGATGGCCTCCTCCGCCGGAGTCTCGGTCGGGAAAAGCTTGTATAGATTCCGCAGCATTCCTCCCAATTCCTGCTCGCGTTCGACCAGTTTTATCTTAAATCCCATATTTGCCAGCTCCAGGGCAGCTGTCATCCCGGCGATTCCCCCGCCTATCACAAGGCACTCGGGTCCGACGGAAAGTTCGCCCTCCTCTTCGGCTTCAAGAAGACGTGCCCTTGCGACCCCCATCCTGAGCAGGTCCTTGGCTTTTTCCGTCGCCTCTTCTGGTTCGTTCATGTGCACCCACGAGCACTGGTCCCTGATATTCACAAACTCGAACAAATATGGGTTTAATCCAACTTCTCTACATGTGTCTCTGAATAATCCTTCATGCGTCCTGGGAGAACATGCAGCGACCACGACCCTGTTGAGATCATATTTTTCGATTGCTGCTTTGATTCTACCCCGGCAGTCATCAGAACACGTGAATATATCCTCGTTTACAAAGGTGACATTTGGGAGTGTTTTCGCATATTCCACGACAGCGGGGACACCAACAATCCTTCCGATATTGACGCCGCACCTGCAGACGAAGACGCCAATTCTGGGCTCATCCGTGGGTTTAACTTCTTTTTCCTCTGGCAGTTCAACCTCTTCTATCTCCTCGCCCCTGGCCTCCACGATGGGCATTATGGCTTTTGCAGCAGCCCCGGATGCCTGGGTTACCGAGTCTGGAATGTCCTTTGGTCCCTGTGCGCACCCAGCAAGGTATATTCCTTCTGCATCAGTCTCTATTGGTGCCAGTGGCAAGTTTTTCTCTTGGAAAAAGCCATTTTCATCGAGTTTAACTCCCAGTATCTTTGCAAGTTCCTTGTTCGTATCGGTAGGCACGCCCGCACAAGCAAGGACCAGCATATTCGCTTCTAACCCCCCTACCTCCCCGGTATCAAGATTTTCGTACCTGATTGTCAAATCGCCTGTTTCTGGATTTTCAGATACTTTACTCGGTCTGCCCCTGACGTATTTTACGCCGATTTGTTCTTCAGCCCTTCTGTAATATTCTTCAAATCCCTTCCCGTAGGCTCTCATGTCCATGTAGAATATGTGCGTTTCAATGTCAGGCGTATGCTCCTTTGTTATTATCGCCTCTTTTGTCGCGTACATACAACAAACCCTTGAACAGTACGGGCGTTCTTTCGTCCTGGAGCCCACACATTGTATCCATGCAACCTTCTTGGGCTCCTTACCATCGGAGGGACGAACGATATGCCCCCCCGTAGGTCCTGCTGCGTTCATGAGCCTTTCGTACTGCAGAGCTGTGACGACGTTTTGTAAACACCGTAACCATACGTGCCCTTATCTGGCACCAATTCGCTGTATCCGGTCGCCACTATAATAGTCCCTACATCGAGCTCGATTTCCTCTGGTTTCTGGTATAAATCGATTGCATCAGGTTCGCAGATCACTTTACAGTTTCCGCAGGCAAAACAATGCTCTCTGTCTATGGTGTAAACTAAGGGGGACGCTTGTGGAAATGGAATATATATGTTCCCCCTCAGCTTGAGTCCCACTTCAA
>JAUWXC010000014.1 GCA_030616565.1 Methanocellales archaeon
GACGATTTCGCGGAATTGATTAGGGCAGAAAAAATTACGGGGAATTTCAACAAGACGATTAACGGGCATACCATGATAGATGGTCCGAGAGCGATCCTAGAGCTATCGTCAAACGAGTTCATCAGGCTTTATGGATGGAGCACTGAGAGAGCATTAATCTTCACAAAAGTGTCGACCGGTAGGTCACCCTTGGTTGCAATTAGGGTCACAAACCTCAAACCCGGCGTCGTAGTCCTGCATGGACTGAAAACGTCAGAAGTAGATTCGATTGCCACGAAGATTGCAGAGATAGAAGGAGTGCCACTAATGACGACACGTCTTCCCACAAACGAGCTAATTGAGGTTCTAAGGAATTTAGGGTAGAAGAGGTAAAATGATCGGGATTACAAGTTATGGAGCATACATTCCACGCTACAGAATCAAAGTTGAGGAGATCGCAAGGGTGTGGGGAGATGACCCGGAGCATATCAAAAAAGGGCTACTAATATATGAGAAATCAGTACCGGACCTTGACGAGGACACTGCCACGATTGCAGTGGAAGCTGCGAGAAGCGCCATCTATAGACGCAGTATCGATCCCAAAGAGATAGGAGCGATTTACGTTGGCTCAGAGAGTCACCCCTACGCCGTAAAGCCCACTGCCACGATAGTCGCAGAGGCAATCAGGGCAACACCAGACTTGACCGCTGCAGACTTTGAGTTTGCCTGCAAAGCTGGCACCGCTGCGATTCAAACCTGTATGGGCGAAGTAGCGATGGGGGCGATCAAGTACGGCATGGCAATAGGTGCCGACATCTCACAGAGCGCGCCGGGTGATGCACTGGAATACACGGCAGCGGCAGGCGGTGCAGCCTACATCATCGGAAAAAAGAATCTCATCACAGAGATAGAAGATACGTTCTCCTTTACCACAGACACACCTGACTTCTGGCGCCGCGAGGGAGAGAGTTATCCCATGCACGGTGGAAGATTCACCGGCGAACCAGCATATTTTAAACACATAATTTCTGCGACGAAAGGAATAATGAAAAAGGTCGGTACCAAGCCCAGCGATTACGATTACGTGGTATTTCATCAGCCGAATGGCAAGTTTCCACTACGCGTGGCAAAGACACTGGGATTCTCAGAGGAGCAAATTGGGCTCGGACTGGTCGTACCAATGATGGGCAACACATACTCAGGCTCGTCCTTGATAGGACTGGCAGCGATTCTAGACCAGGCTAAACCAGGATCGATGATATTGATGACGTCGTTCGGCTCCGGCGCCGGCAGCGATGCATTCAGCATGACCGTTACCGATGGAATTGAAGAGGTACGAGACAAGGCACCAACCATTGCAGAGTTATTGAAAAATCCCAGATACCTAGACTATGCATTGTACGCAAAGCATAAAGGCAAGATTGCGGTGTGAAGATGAGAGACGTAGCAATAATCGGCATTGGTTGCACGAACTTCGGCGAGATGTGGGAGCGGTCATTTAGAGATTTGTTCTTCGAAGCTGGCTTGAATGCCCTGGAAGATGCGGGCGCTAAGGGAGAGGATGTCGATGCTCTCTATGTCGGGAATATGAGCGCTGGCAAGTTCATCGACCAGGAGCACATCGGCGCTCTGATAGCAGATTACGCTGGACTGGCAGGCTCGCTACATGTACCTTCCACAAGGGTGGAGGCGGCATGCGCCTCGGGAGGGTTGGCGCTGCGAGAGGGTGTGCTAGCCGTAGCATCTGGATTGCATGACGTTGTGATTGCGGCTGGCGTGGAAAAAATGACCGATGTTGAAACAGGGGTGACGATAGATGCACTGGCTTCAGCCGCTGACAGAGAATGGGAAGGATTTATGGGCGCGACCTTTCCTGGACTGTACGCCATGATAGCACGCTTGCACATGCATAGGTATGGAACGACAAGAGAACAACTGGCAATGGTGGCGGTGAAAAATCATCACAATGCAACGATGAATTCCAAAGCACAGTACGAGAGAGAGATCACAATTGAGGATGTCATGAATTCCCCCTTAATAGCGGATCCACTCAGGGTTTACGATTGCTCTCCGATTACGGATGGTGCTGCAGCAGTAGTGCTCGCACCAGTAGAATTGGCTCGAAAATTAAACAATACACCGATATATGTGCGCGCGTCAGCGCAGGCAAGCGATACCATTACCTTGCATGACAGACGGGATATCACCACCTTAGATGCTACTGTGTATGCTGCCCAGCGAGCATATAAGATGGCTGACATCTCACCAAAAGACATTGATGTCGCAGAAGTGCACGATTGCTTTACGATCGCTGAGATATGCGCCATAGAGGACCTGGGATTTGTGCAGAAGGGAAATGGTGGTCCTGCCACTGAAGAGGGTATGACCGCGCTGGATGGAGATATTCCTATAAATCCCTCTGGCGGTTTAAAAGCGTGCGGACATCCAGTTGGCGCAACTGGAATAAAACAAGCCGTTGAAATCGTGCAACAGCTCAGAGGCGAGGCGGGGGGACGACAGGTAAGCGGGGCGAAAATTGGTTTAGCTCACAATGTCGGAGGGACCGGGGGGACGGCAGTGGTCCATGTATTGAGTGTCAACAGGTGATAGCATGGCAGTACCAAGATTATGGAGACATATCCCAACGAGATACAACCTAATCGGAACAGAGTGTCAAACCTGTGGAGGACTTTACTTCCCGCCAAGGACGACATGTCCAACGTGTAGAAGAGATGGCAGAATTATAGAGCGCAAGTTCAAGGGAACCGGAGAGGTCGTCACGTACACAACAATCTATTCTGCGTCGGCTGCTTTTCACAGGCAAACTCCCTATGTCCTAGCCATAGTCAAATTAGATGAAGGCCCGCTGCTGACTGGACAGATAGTCTGCGACCCAGACGAGGCCAAGATCGGTATGAAGGTACGACCAGTTTTCAGAAAACTTGGTGAAGATGGACCAAGTGGCATCATCTATTACGGCACGAAATTTGCACCCCTAACAGAGGCATCCCAATGAGCACGTCAAGAATTCCCGGATTTTACAAGTTAAGTGTGCAGGAAAGGTTGAGTAGAGTTAAAGATTTCGCGCATCTGGATGATGAATCCCTTAAGAATATCCGCAAAAGGGCGCTAAGCGTGGAACAAGCGGACAGGATGATCGAGAATGCAATAGGCATCATGGAGATTCCTCTCGGAATTGCTATAAATTTCCTGATTAACGGAAAGGATTACCTCATCCCCATGGCAACAGAGGAGCCGTCAGTCATCGCAGCAGCCAGCAATGCCGCTAAAATAGCAAGAGATAAGGGCGGTTTTTCTGTCAGCACTACCGAACCGCTCATGATAGGGCAAATCCAGATGATGTGTGAGACGCCAGAAGAAGCGAAGAGCGCAATTCTGGGTGCAAAAGAAGAGATATTGATGCTCGCAAATGAGCAGAATCCCACCTTGGTAAAGTTTGGCGGCGGAGCAAAAGATGTGGAAGTGAGGATTATTGAAACTTCCATGGGCAAAATGGTGGTCACACACTTAATAGTCGACTGCAGGGATGCGATGGGTGCCAACGCCGTCAACACGATGTGCGAGGCGGTAGCGCCATTGATTGAAAAACTAACCTCTGGTAAGGTGTACCTCAGGATACTCTCCAATCTAGCAGTCAAACGATTGGCCAGGGCGAAGGCGATTTTCTCCAAAGAGGCGTTAGGCGGAGAGATGGTTGTGGATGGCATCATCATCGCGCAAAGATTCGCAGAGTCGGACGTATACAGGGCTGCGACGCATAACAAGGGGATAATGAACGGCATCTCTGCAGTGGCATTAGCAACCGGCAATGACTCCAGAGCGATAGAGGCGAGTGCACATGCATATGCGTCCTTTTCTGGTAGATACAGACCTCTGACGACCTACGAGAAAAATGAGGATGGAGACTTGGTCGGAGCTATTGAGGTGCCCATCGCTGTCGGGACCGTCGGCGGCGCCACAAAAGTACATCCCACCGCAATAGCCAATATGAAGATTTTAGGGGCAAAAACCGCTTCCGAACTGGCAGAGGTAATGGCATCGGCTGGCTTAGCTCAAAACCTTGCTGCATTGAAAGCACTTTCCACAGAGGGCATACAGAGGGGGCACATGTCCCTGCATGCGAGAAACATAGCAGCCATGGCAGGCGCAACCGGAGATGCGATTGACGAAGTTGCAAGGATCATGGTAAAGGAAGGGAAAATACGAGTAGACAGAGCTAAAGAGGTCCTTGAAGAGCTCTCTAAAAGGGGATAAAAATGAGAGGTAAAATTACCGTTCCGGACATAATTGACATGAAGAAGTCTGGAAAGAAAATTACAGTCCTCACCGCCTATGACTCACTTTTTGCAAATATTCTGGATGGAGCAGGCATTCATATCCTGCTGGTGGGCGATTCCTTGGGCAATGTGGTTTTAGGATACGAGAACCCTATTCCAGTGACGATAAAAGACGTCACTCATCACGTACGAGCTGTATCCAGGGGTGTGAAGAGTGCTCTAATAGTCGGAGATATGCCATTTGGATCCTATTTTACCCCGGAGGATGCACTAAGAAATGCTGGAAAATTGATCCAAGCAGGAGCAGAGGCCGTCAAGCTTGAGAGGGGCACAGCAGTTAAAGACCAGATTGGGGCGCTGACGGAAATGGGCATACCGGTCATGGGACATGTTGGATTAACGCCGCAGTCCATACACCAGATAGGGGGCTACAGGGTTCAGGGCAGGACGCCCGAAACGGCGAAGAAGATATTGAGCGATGCTAAAGCGGTTGAAAGGGCGGGAGCGTTCGCGATTGTGTTAGAAGGAATGCCCTCAAACCTCGCTGGCAAGATAACGGACGAATTAAAAATCCCGACGATCGGCATAGGTGCAGGCCCCCACTGCGATGGGCAGGTCTTGGTAACGCATGATGCTCTGGGCTTTTATGAAAAGACGCCGAAATTTGTGAAGAAGTACGCAGGTCTTAGGGAATTGATATTGAGTGCGGTTAAGACATACAAAAAAGAAGTCGAAGAGGGAAGATTCCCAACCGAAGAGTATAGTTATTAGACTTAGAACAGGTGCTCCACGATGTTTTCTGAGATTATGCGCTCGCAGTAAACGCACCTCAACTGCACACCTTTCTCATGCTTGTCGACGGTGAACTTGGATGTTACTGGCTCTTTTGTGTTTGAGATGCAGTTCGGGTTGGCGCATTTCACCACGCCTTCGATCATATTGGGCGGCGCCACCTTGTGTTTCTCCTTTACCTTATACTCGCGAATGATGTTGATCGTGGCAGACGGGGCAATAAGCGCAATCTTGTCCACCTCATGGGGTGCCAGCTCCCTGTCCTCTACCTTGACGATGTCCTTTTTTCCCATTGCCTTGCTGGGCACGTTCGTGACTGCACTTACTACTGCATCTGTTCGCCCAACAATGCCAAGGATTTTAAGCACGTTAAGCGCCTGTCCAGCCGCGATATGATCGATGACCGTTCCATTCTTGATGGGCCTAACGCGCAGCTCCTTCTTCATCTCGCCTCCAACACGAGCGACAGGACTGCCATCCTCACAGGGATGCCGTAGAACGCCTGCTGGAAATATCTCGCATGCTTCGTCGCATCCACATCCGCGTCTATCTCATCTACTCTCGGAAGGGGGTGCATGATGATCATGTCATCCTTGGCATCTTTCAGCAACGGTGCTGAGATGCGATAGGTTCCAGCAACCTTTTGATACTCGCTCGGGTCTGGAAAGCGCTCCTTCTGAATCCTGGTGACATAGAGCACATCTACATGGGAAATTACATCCTCCAACTTGGTGGTCTCAGACACGTCGACACCTCTCTTTCTCAAATCGCTCTTGATTTCGTCTGGCATCTTTAATTGCTCTGGGGATACCAAGGATATTTTAGCACCGTATAACGATAACGCATAAGCGAGGGAGTGGACGGTCCTGCCATACTTAAGATCGCCAATTAGTGCAATGCTCAAATTCTCGAGATGGCTCTCTCTCTTGATCGTGTACAGATCCAGTAGAGTCTGTGTGGGATGGTGACCTGCGCCATCACCAGCATTTATGATCGGAGCACTGGACACATCTGCAGCCATTCTTGCTGAGCCCTCTTTTGAATGACGAAGCACGACGACGTCCGCATATTCGCTCACCACTCTAATCGTATCAGCGAGCGTTTCACCTTTCGAGGCAGAGCTGGCCTCGGGAGAGATCATGTTGATCGTTTCGCCACCCAAGCGCTTCATCGCAGTTTCAAAAGACAATCTGGTACGCGTGCTTGGTTCGTAAAATAATAGCGCCAAAATCTTGCCAGCCAACAGATTGGATTTCTTGCCTTTGGCAAAAGGCTCAAGCTCCTCGGCTTTTTTTAGAATGACATCGATCTCCGCCTTGGAGAAATCCCTCATCGAGATGATATGTTTTTTAGTGAACATCGAATTGATTACGTGTGGATGTAACTTAAAATTATTGTCATGATTGAAGAAGAGTATTTGTCCTCTCTTTCCAATTCCGGGCGTACACAAAGATTATATACTAGATCGATCCCAACTGAATTGGGGGATGGGAGATGCGATGCATTTGGTGTGGCATGAAATATACCGAAGAGTTTGGAGACGTTGCCGCTGGTTTTTGTAGTTCTGCATGCGAGCATATGTGGTCTCAATCGTTTGAGCACCATCGCATAAGTGTCACATCGGATTTCTCTGACGTAAGAGTCAGCGGGTAATCCACACAAACTTTTGTACAAAAATTGATCCCAAGCTAGCTTGACCTTCACAACTAGTTAACGACAGCTTCATTATATTTTAAAGGTAACCTTAAGTAGATCACCATGAGAGAGTGGACCTTGCTGGTCGTTCTGATGTTACTCCTATCCACACTGGTTACGACTAGCGCCGAGCCAGCTGGCAAGGTGTGCGTCATCGAGATCCAAGGGATGATAACTGCTGGCACAGCGCTACATGTGGAGAGTGAAATAAAAGATGCAGAACGCATGGGCGCATCTGCGGTGTTGATCAAACTCGATACACCTGGGGGGCTTGTGAGCGCAACGCTAGACATAGTGAGATCCATCGACAATTCACCCATCCAAGTGATAACGTATGTCTCGCCCAAGGGAGCGATCGCCGCGTCGGCTGGCACGTACATCCTCCTCGCAGGCCATGTGGCGGCGATGTCACCAGGAACCACATGCGGCGCCTGCATGCCTGTGACGCTCGATGTCACTGGAGAACCAAGACAGGCAGACGAAAAAACGATAAAGTTCCTAACAGCACACATCAGGGGCATCGCCGAGGAGAGGGGAAGACCGACCGACCTGGCAGAACGCTTTGTGACCGAAAATCTGGCGCTCACCGCGAATGAGGCACTGGAAAAAGGTGTTGTCGATGTGATTGCGGACGACGTTCCAGATCTGCTCAGCAGAATTGGCCTAGCAGACGCAGAGACGTATACGCGAGAGAAAAGCTTCCGGAACAAGATCGCCGATCTGCTCAGCAACCCGCAGATAGCGTTCATATTGCTCCTGGTAGGCATGTATGGGCTGATATTCGGATGCATGTCACCTGGGACCTATGTGCCAGAGACGATAGGCGCGATATGCCTTATCCTAGCATTATATGGTATCGGACTGTTCGATATCGGTGTGTTTGGTGTGCTCCTGATAATGGCAGCGGTGCTGCTATTCATCGCAGAGGTGCTCACACCAACCTATGGAATTTTAACGGTGAGCGGCGTTGTCTGCCTCGTACTGGGAGCGCTCATGCTGCTCCGAGAACCATTGCTGCCGATAGAATGGTTCAGGACGTTCAAATTGATCGTACTCGGCATGGCAGGTGTGTCCGCGGCATTTTTTGGACTTGGACTTAGAGCGGTTCTGAGGATTCAAAAGCGCAAGGCCACCACCGGCACCGAAGAACTGATCGGAAAAATAACCAAAGCCGAGACAGACATCGATCCAGAGGGCACGATCAAGGTCAGAGGGGAGACCTGGAGCGCCAAAACAGAGGGAAGAGCGATAAAAAAAGGAGCGAGCATAAAGATAATAGGCAGGGAGGGATTAACTCTTATCGTCGAAAAGATGGAGGAGTAAATGGTGTTGGAACTACTGTTGGGAATAATAGCGCTGACATTGATGATACTGACATCGGCGATAAAGATCGTGAAGGAATATGAACGTGGTGTGATATTCAGGCTGGGAAGACTCGTGGGCGCGAGAGGACCTGGACTGTTCTTCATCATACCGATATTCGAGAAGATGGAGCGCACCGATCTACGAACGATAACGTTTGACGTGCCCTCGCAAGAGGTGATCACGAGAGATAACGTCACCACCAAGGTAAATGCAGTCGTATATTACAGGATAATGGACCCAGAGAAGGCTGTTACGCAGGTGGAGAACTATCGCTATGCGACCTCGCAGATCGCGCTGACAACGCTAAGAGGCGTAATCGGTCAAGCAGAGCTGGACGAGCTGCTATCAGAGAGGGAGAAACTGAACAGGCAACTGCAGAAAATCGTCGATGAGGCGACGGACCCGTGGGGAATCAAGGTATCCGCGGTTGAGATAAAAGATGTCGTATTGCCGGAGGAGATGCAGAGAGCAATGGCTTCCCAGGCAGAGGCGGAAAGAAACAGAAGGGCGAGGATCATCCAAGCTGAAGGTGAGAAACAGGCCTCTCAAAAATTGGCAGAAGCGGCGAGCGTTCTGACCAAAGAGCCGGGAGGCATGTTCCTGAGAACCCTGCGGACCATAACAGACGCCACAGAGGAGAAGGCAACCACGGTCATAATTCCGTTTCCAATAGAACTACTGAAGGCGCTGGGGTATAAAAAGGAAGAATAATCACAGCCTCGCTATCGTGATAAATCCCGTATGAGCTACGCGTGTAGAGGGACGTGTACCCCTCTTAGTGAATTCCAATTTCCTTTCGACACACTCAAGTGTCTGTACGCTATGAAAACCCCCTCTATCGATGGCAACCCTTATGTCCTCAGTCTGTTCAAAAAATGGCGAATAGGTCGCCAGAAAACCACCGGGCTTGAGCACTTTTTTTACGTGTGGTACGACCATGGCAGCATCCTTCATATCCAGCGTAATCAAATCGAATTTTTTTCTCAGGCGTGGCATCTCAGATACAATATCGGCGTGCCTCACTTCGACGTTTCGCAGCCCGGCAGCCTCGATGTTCTTTCTAGCAATTTTAACAAATTCCCCGTTTCCCTCATAGGTGACCACCTTTTTAGCGATGCTACCAAGGTAGATGGCGAGGATTCCCGAGCCCGTACCGGCATCGAGTACCGTATCTTCTGGGCACAAACCCGTATATGCAAGTATGATTCCAATATCCTTCGGCATCATTGGCGCACCCGTCCTTTTACAGTGCCTGAAAAAATCTGGCGCCCTTGGCTTTAGGATGGTGTATTCATAACCGAGATGCGTCCTGATTATGTCTCCAAACGTTTTCTCGCGCAACTCACCTAGATCGAGAATTCCATGATCAGTATGAAATGTTTCATCAGAAATTTCCACAAGATACTCGCGCTTCTTGCCTTCAAGTAGAACTACGCTTCCGTCAGTTATCACAAGCATCACTTTCGCAGCTTCATTATCGCTTCCGCCAGATCACCTTTGGCATTCTTCAGGCCAACCCTCGCCTCTTCAACAGACGCACCTGTCTGCTCGACCACGAGTTTCACATCCTCTTCGGGTATTTTCAGTTCCCGTGTTCGCTCCTCTGGCGTGCCAGTGATTTGATACGTTCTCACACCCTGGGCATCCATTATCGTGACCTGGGCGTCACCAAAAACGATTTCCCTATCTGCCGTCCGGATGGTAACCTCCTCGACATCGCTGAGTTCCTCAATGTTGATGCCCATCTGTTTCATCATCTGCTGCAACCTGCGTGGATTCATGCCTCTCATTGGAATCATGATGTTTACCTCAAACTCAATTGACATAAGAAGGACGTATTTTTACTTATAAACATACCCCGGTCCCCCCTTTAGTTGGCTTTAATCTATAATCATTTCGTATTCTTTTTATAACAACAATTTGTTTTCATTTCTATAACAATGAAAGTATAGAAACTTTTTTATAAAGCGACACACAGCCTAAGAGATGTCATGCTTCCTAAAACAGACGAAAAAAATAGGAACATCGTCGTGTTTTGTACCCTCTCTGTGATCGTGTTATTTGCATTGATAGTTCGACTAAAGGACATAGCTTCTTTTCCGTTTGATTATGATGAGGGGATTCACGGC
>JAUWXC010000123.1 GCA_030616565.1 Methanocellales archaeon
AAAATAAAGCCTGGTTTGGTGCTGATACCCCAGATGGGATGAGGAAAAGCCAGGTAAGGCTTTTCAAAGAACATATCTAGTCCGGCCTCTACTAAGGCCTCCCAAAGTTCATCCACCATCTCCTCCTGATTCAGTTTTAAAGAACGTAAAACCTTCAGCGCCATCTATACATTTCTGCCGATCATTGCAGTAGCGGATATTCTGCTTCGCCTCGACACCAGGGATACCAAGCGGTTTCGACAACACTGAAATCTTGGCGTCAGGTCTTTCATCTCCGCAGATGTGACATGTCCACGTCAAGTTATTCATCTTCCACGATCTCCTTCGCATCGTCGGACAAGTTCTCTCGCACATTCTCAAACTTGATCGCGAATTCAATCGGCACAAATTCGTCACGCATCAAAGCGTCAATTATTTCAATAAGCCGTCCAGTAGATTGCCCCAATTCCCTCAGCACACGGGCCATGCGCTCCCTCTCCGTTTCTGGATGTCTCACACGGCTCTCTAACTCATTAGTCCTTCTTAGCTCCGCACTGAATTTCTCAACCCCACTCAGCCAGTCATTCATCATCCGCTTCCCTAAATTCGCCCTCTTCAACATCGTCCGGCTTCGGTGGTGTAAGCTGCCGGAAACTTGCAGCATCAAGCCATATTTCACTGATTGTCTTTTCGCCATCCACAAGCATCCACGGTATCAGCACGTTATACCCAGGTGAGAGCATTTGCAATATCCACGAGGCTTCCAGCGAATTGACCACGTTATACAAACTCATACGCAACGATGCCTTATGTCTATTTCTCTCGACTTGATCAACGTTTCCTCGTGTAGGTATCTTGACAGGCAGGGCGGCTATATCAAAGCGCCCAGGAAATACTTGACCATCTGGAGCCTCAACAATATATTCGATCTGATAGCCAGAACGATCTTTGCCATCGATCTCATATAACCCACGGGTAAACCGAGTTATTCTTCCCCCGAGGCGTGCGATTGCCCTAACCACCTCGGCCTTTAACGTCTCGATGCTTTTTGTCGTGGACTGACCGCTCCATCCGTCTTTCGACCGAGCTTCATCATAGTAAGGCACAAGCGATGTTTCGTCTTGTGTATCATCCGGCGTGAATTTAACCATTCGCTCCTGCTCCGAGGTTACATCTTAAATAATCGCCTCCACAACGGTAGTGGTTTTGATAAAAGCTCTACTCCGCTCTCCATCATCAAATCAACATCTCTAGCAGGGTCATAGCTGTCGCAAGTCTCTGCAAGACACCCATCCCATCCTTCCGAATCTGGCGCAATAGCAGGACATACCGTAAATCGCTCACCGCAATTATCGCATTTATGAACGGAAATTTGAGTACCGTACTGATTACGGTCAAATCTAATCCAAGTCATCGTCCCCTCCAGCTTCGAGAGCATCAATAATTCGCTTGATGTAAAAAGCAAGCAAACGTGCGTAACGCGCAGATACGGAGGGGAACTTCTGTTCCAGCGCCCAGTCGTATGCTCTTTTTTCTTCGTCGCTCATCTTGGGAAGTTTGCCCTGCAACCTCTCCACTTCGGCCATATCCCGACAGTAGATAGAGCAATAACCATCAATGCGAAATTCATCCTTACCACATCTTGCACAATCAGGCCCCCATTCATTAATCGGCAGGCTCATCATCGCTTCCTGCTTCGAGGGCGGCTTCAGCGGCATCAGCCGCCATTTCGCCCCAACATATATGACACACATCAACTCCGTCGTGTGTCGTTTTTGTAGCTACCCGATGACACGATTCGCAGATTTGCCCCTCTTCGATGCAGGAAAGCAGAAATACATTCTCAGCTTCGAGTTGAGCGACTTCTGTTAACTCAAGAAGCCAATATTCGCCATCCTGTTTCCACTCTCCAAACTCAATGCTTGCCCCATCTCTTTCAACCTCTATGAAACGACCACTCTCATCTCCTGGTCCTGGCGGTCCATCAAATCTAATTGCTATCATCGTCAGTCTCCTGCTTTGAATAGACTTTTGAAGCCAGCCAGTCGTCAGCCTTCTCCTACAAGATGACACACGTGGAAGTCCTTTGAGGAGGAAGTTTCCAGAGTATCATGCTTGGCCGTTAGATCGGAGGTAGATCGGCCCTACCTTTTACGGTTGCTGAAACCAACCTCAAAGAGGAAAGGAAGGTGGCTCACTGTCACGAACAGGCCAGCTTCTTTTTTTATTCCCTCATAGTTTTGAGAGCATCTTCCGCTATTTTAGCTGGATGCTTACGGCCAAATTTAATGTCCCCACCTAAATTGTAATTATCCCAATTAGCAATTTCTTCCAGTGCATCTTCGAGTTTTTGCTTCTTTTTGAATACCTCAGCCATGTCCCTATATGCAGCTATCGCATTACCAAGCCTATTAAGAAAGCTGGAGAACCTGCTCCTCCACCCTCCGCGCCAGTAATTATTTGCTACAAAATTTGAACTCCATTTACAAATCACCTTGCGCTCCTGCTCCGAGGGCATAGACATTGAACCAACATTCATCACCCGATTCAACATCCATAACAATCATGTCTTTGTGCTTGCCTTCTGGGTCATAAATCTCTCTCACGAGCAAGCCAAACTGCTCGCCCATATCCTGAAAATCTGCGCCATCTAACTCCCAATATTCAAGCATATGCACGCAAAGGCCACTCCAGAATCCCCGCAGCCTCTCCACTTCGGCTTCGAGATCAGCGATTATTACGCCTGCCGCTAC
>JAUWXC010000007.1 GCA_030616565.1 Methanocellales archaeon
CCATCTTCGGGGCGATTCAAACTTATGATGAGCTCAGGGCGAGAGGAGTTGATGCCGAGATTGTGTTGATTGGCGGTAATCAAAATGTAGGCGTCCAATCAGATTTGGCTATAGCAGATCATCTCGATGCCATTCTGGAGAGATACAAAGCAGATAGAGTGATAGTGGTGACTGACGGTGCGGAAGACGAATTCGTGCTCCCCCTCATTGAATCACGAGCCAAAGTAAATACCGTGCGGCGCATCATCGTTAAACAAAGCCAAAACCTTGAGAGCACCTACTACATCATCAAAGAGCTGTTTAGCGACCCGAAGATCTCCAGGACTCTCTTCATACCACTTGGGCTAGCATGTATCATCTATGCCATTTCGTTGGTTGTGGGCTATCCACAGGGTGCAGTCATCGCCATCACGGCCTTCGTAGGTATCTATCTGCTCTTCAGAGGATTTGGACTGGACGATGTCATGGAGGACTTTATGGCAAATCTGAAACGTTCATTTTATGGAGGAAAAATCTCATTCGTGACATATATAACCGCGGTGATATTTAGTCTCATAGGCATCGTCCAAGGACTGGTTTACTGCTGGTTGCTTGAACCACAGGGAGTGGTGATACTAATCGTAACGTTCATCAACGCTTCGGTCTGGTGGTTCGTAGCCGGAGGATTGCTTTCCGGCATCGGCAAGCTCGTCGATGCGTACCTAAGTAGGGAGAGGATATGGCGCTATTGGGTGTTGCCATTCTTCGTATCTGCAGCAGGGCTAATCCTCTGGGGCGGGAGTGAATATGTATTATCGGTCAACGAGTTTGGCTTCACGATGAATGCGATTCGGAATCTTTTTGTATGCATTATCGGCGCAGTCGTCATAGCATCGATTGGAGCAGGCATCTCGACATATGTCAGGAAGTTAGAAAAAGGAGGGAGACATGCTTAATCAGCCCCTTTTCATTTTGTACAATTCTTGCACTCTTTCCATAGAGTCGGCATCTTCCACTGATTTATCCTCTCTTATACCAATCAATCTGGGAAAGCGAAGGGCGAAGCCCGAGTCATAGTTTGGGCTCTTCTGAATCTCTTCGTACCCCACCTCGAACACGATCTCTGGCTTCAGCTCTATGTCTTTTCCTTTCTCGGATATGATAAGGTCTTTAAATAATCCGGTCAACTCGGCAAGTCGCTCGTCCGTCATCCCGGTGCCGACCTTCCCTATACTGAGAAGATTACCAGTAGCACGATCCCTACAGGCCAGCAAATACGAACCTATGAGATTTGCCCTTCTCCCCTCTCCCCACATGCCGCCGGTGACCACCAGGTCGAGCGTCTCCGCCATTGGCTTTACCTTAAGCCAGTTCTTACCCCTCTTCCCCGGTGTATACGCTGATTTTGAATTTTTGAGCATCACGCCCTCGTGCCCTGCGGAGAGCGCTTCTTTATAAATGCCCTCTACAATCTTGACATCGCTCGTAACTGTCTGAGGAGTTACGTTTATTTTCGAGCCTTTCTTCTTTTTCAGGCTCTTTTCAAGAACACGCCGCCGCTCGCTCAATGGTTTGTGTATCAGGCTCTTTCCATTCACATACAGAGTGTCAAACAAGGTCAGATTAAGCGGAATCTCCTTGACCATTTGCTCGATATCGTATTTCCTCCGAAATCTTTTCAGTATATCTTGGAAAGGTCTTGGTCTCCCGTCCTCTCCTATTGCGATCGCCTCGCCCTCGAGAATGACCTGCTTATATACAATCATGTCTTTAATCACGTCCGTGATGTCCGGTAATGACTTCGTGACGTTCTCCAGTCTTCTGGAGAAGAGGGTAACTTCATCACCCACCTTATGTACCTGCACCCTGGCCCCGTCGTATTTCCACTCTATAGCCGCCTCTTTCATCTCATCTATTGCGCTCTCCATGCTCTTTGCTACTTGTGCTAACATCATCTTGACCGGTCGGCCAGGCGTTATATCCAGCTTTTTCAGCTCTTCTACGCCCTTCTTTGCAGTCGATGCGACCATCCCTATATCATTGGTCAGCATATATGCTTGTTCCACCTCATTCTTCGACACATCAAATGCCTGTGCGATAGCATCTCTCACAATACCCTCTCCAACCCCTATCCGCAGTTCTTCCAGCACGAGCCTGGCGATGTATCGCGCCTCTTTTGGTCTCGCCGACCCGAATAGGTCAGCCAACATCCTGCCCTTCTTCTTCTGTGACCCTTTGCCGGTCGCCCTAGCAATGGCCTCGAAGTTTTTATAGACCTGCATGGTAGTCAGTTCAGTTGGAAGAAGGGTCTGTTGTACTCGCTTTTCACACAATTTCTCGCACGTTAGGCCGGTATCGCCTAAATTACGCACCATATCTTTGATCTGCGCTTCCTTGACGCCGGTGGCCATCGAGACCGCGTTATAGAGCAGGCTCGGACCCACGCCCAGCTCTTCTGGACTCCAGGCAGGAAAAATGCGCCCAATGATAAAACGCGTAACGATTTCCAGGTCGTCTGCACTCTTCAAAAACTGGGCGACGAGCTTGGTCATCTCAAGATTGCTCGCCGTGCCCTCTATTTTCTCACACACGTTGGCGAATTCGACAAATTTCATCTTCCACCAGGTCTACTTCGTGTAAGTTTCACAATATACTTTAGTTTAAGCTTCGCATACACTCCGTTTAAGCTTCGCATACACTTATCAAATCACTTAATATTGAGGACGATGTCTCGACCGCGCCGGCCCCCCTGCCAGTTATCGTGATCTCTCCAGCTAGGTCCGTGCGGAGAGATATCACATTCAGAGTTCCGCCGACTGCAAGTGGATGATCCTTTGGAACCAAGCGAGGTGCAACCCTTGGTCTATTTTCATCCTGGATTTCGCCGATCAACTTTATAACGTAGCCGTCGTCAGAAGCCAGTTTCAATGCTTCGGGAGTTATCTGAGTGATGCCCGTCACATCCACACCCTTATAGCTTACGTTCATGCCGAAGATCGCATTTGCGAGAATAACCAACTTGCAGGCGGTATCGATACCTTCAACGTCATAAGTAGGATCTGCTTCCGCAATACCAAGCTCCTGTGCCTCGGATAAGACGTGTTCATATGGCAGCCCTTCGGTGGACATCCTGGTCAGTATGTAATTGCATGTACCATTCAAGATGCCCTCGATGCCGAGTATGTCATTCGCTTGCAATGTCTCTCTCACGAGGTTTAACACGGGCATCGCCCCCCCTACAGAAGCTTCAAATCTAAAGTGAACGCCGTTCTTCTCGGCCATCTTTCTTAATTTTTGAAATGCAACTGCCAAAGGACCTTTATTGGAGGTGACTACGTGCTTTTTTGCGTTAAAAGCAGTCATCATATGCGATAAACCCGGTTCACCAGAGTTGATATTCGTGGGCGTCGCTTCTATTACGATGTCCGCACCAACCTCTTTTATGAGGTCGATGCTGTTCATCCCACTCTTCCAGCAGGGATGCCTATTCAGTGCGCCCTCCTGTTTTAATTTGTGCGCCTCCATTGGGTCAATTCCCTCTGGGCAGACAACGCAACCGTTGTGCTCACCAATCCCTACCAGCTCGAAATCGATGCCGTATTTACTCCTTATAACTTCTTTCTTTTCAGAAATGACTCTTGCAACGCCGCTTCCTATCACCCCAAATCCAATTATCAAGATGGGAACTTTTTTCATTCTTAGACCTCTTCAAATCGATTCAATCATCAACAAATTCTTTTCGTGCGCAGTATCTCTCAGCAGTTGGATGGCCTTTTGCATCTCCTTTTCTCCCGTGGCGTTGATTACCATTCTCGCAGCTGAGTGTTGATCCACTCCTGGCATGGATACCGCCAAATCCTTGACCTCTGCGTATCCCGTGCTATCTATCCTATCTATGGTATCTCTTATATCTGAGTGGATGATATGTCCGATAAGTATCACGATGGCTTTCTCACGAAGCCTGTCCTCGCCGACTTGGGCGATGGTGATTCCATCGCTCTTCATCCTATTGATTAACCCCTCGAGTTTTTCCCCATCTATCTCGAAGGTGATTTGCACAGGAATCAAGCCCCTTGGAGTTTTTTTGTCCCTGTGATGCAGCACTGAGACGATGTTTCCTCCGAACTCAGATATCGGTTGCAGAGCCAATACCAGCTGCCCTGGCATATCTTTCAGCTCCAGATCCATTGTCATCCTCATATGATCATCCAACGACATATAAACAACTTAAACCTTAAAGGTTTATGGCCAGATTATAGGGAAGGTGATATCATGAACGAGTGTTTAGAGGCGATAAAAAACAGGAGATCAATACGTAAATTCAAAGAGAAAAAGGTGAGCGAATCGGACATCCGAACGCTGCTCCATGCTGCACACATGGCGCCGTCTGCCGGAAATCTACAGGCAAGGGAATTCATCATCGTGTCAGGTGAAGAAGGGCGCATGGATTTAGCAAGTGCTGCGCTCGACCAGGAGTTTGTGAGAGAGGCGCCGGTTGTGATCGTCGTATGTGCTAACACTACACGCTCTGAAAGTCGATACATGGCAAGGGGAACGCTTTATGCCATTCAAGATGCTACCGCTTCCGTCATGAACATTCTCCTTGCCGCTCATTCTTTGGACTTGGGAACCTGCTGGGTTGGTGCATTCGATGAGAGAAAAACGGCGTCTCTGCTAAACCTGCCAGAGCATGTGCGTCCAATAGCGTTAATACCGGTTGGCTACCCTGATGAAGCGCCGACACCACATCCAAGATTGGGCGATAAGATAGAGCATTGGGAGAAATGGTAAGAGATGACAGAGGAGTTCAAATTAGCATGCAGGGAATTGGTGGAACTCGTACTTGCAGGAGACATCACATCATTGGGGGAATTAAACAGGGCAAAGAAAGCGATCAGTTCACGGTATAACTTGTCTAAGCTTCCCAGAAATTCGGATATACTTGCTGCCGCTGGGGATGATGAGAAAGAGCTTGTCAGGGAGACGTTGCAGAGAAAGCCAGTTAGGACGATCTCAGGCGTTGCTGTGGTGGCAGTGATGTCTTCCCCATATAAGTGCCCGCACGGACTATGCGTTCCCTGCCCAGGCGGTCCTGAATCAATATTCGAGTCGCCCCAGAGCTATACCGGCTATGAGCCTGCGGCGTTGCGCGCGCTCCAGCAGGATTTTGATCCCTATCGCCAGGTGACGGCTCGCCTTACGCAGCTGAAACAGATCGGACATCCTATCGATAAAGTAGAGTTGATCGTCATGGGTGGCACGTTCACCTCCCGCTCTCTGTGCTACCAGGAATGGTTTGTGCGACGATGCTTGGAAGCGATGAACGATTTTGGCAACAAAAAACACGCGATGGTCTTGCTAGAGAATGTTGAAATTCCAGAGGGATTACAACTCTCGCAGATCTTCGATCTGCGACATGCGCAAAAAGTCAATGAGACCGCGCGCGTTAGGAATGTGGGAATCACCTTTGAAACCAGACCAGATTGGGCTAAGAGAGAACACGTGGACAGAATGTTGAAAATGGGCGCCACTAAGGTAGAGTTAGGAGTTCAAAACATCTATGATTTTGTGCTGAAGCGGATGCAAAGAGGGCACACCCTTGCAGACGTTGTAGAGGCGAATACTGTGCTGAGGGATAGCGGGCTCAAGGTGGGCTTCCATTTAATGCCAGGGTTGCCCGGCTCATCCTTTGAGAGGGACCTTAAAATGTTTCGGCGCGTGTTCACCGATCCGAGATTTAAACCGGACTATCTGAAGATATATCCAACGCTCATCGTGCAGGGAACACAGTTGTACAAAATGTGGCAGAAAGGCGAATACGAGCCGCTGACGAATGATGTTGCCGTAGAACTAATCGCCAGGATGAAGACGATGCTTCCTAGGTGGACAAGATTGCAGCGAATCCAGCGGGATATTCCAGCGCGCTTGATCAGGGCAGGGGTGACAAAGGGCAACATCAGGCAACTTGCAGTGGCTAGGCTACACGAACTGGGCGAGAAATGCCAGTGCATCAGGTGCCGTGAAGTCGGTCATGCGCTGCTGAGAGGAATAACACCCGAGCTAGAGCACATTAAATTGATGACCGAAAGATATGAGGCGTGCGGTGGCACAGAGCATTTCATATCCTTTGAGGATGTTGGAACTCCTTCGGAGCGCGAAAATGACATTCTGATAGGATTTTTAAGACTCAGATTTCTCCACAACCCACACAGGCCAGAGTTAAAGGGTGCAGCATTGGTTCGCGAAGTACATGTCTACGGTCCAATGGTCCCAATAGGCTCGAGGGCAAAAGACGAATGGCAACATAGAGGGTATGGAGAAGAGTTATTGCACGAGGCAGAGCGCATTGCCGCGGAGGAAGGATTCGAGAAAATTGCGGTTACCAGCGGAATAGGGGTGAGAGAGTACTACAGAAAACTTGGTTACGAGCGCAACGGCCCATACATGTGCAAATCATTCAAGTGAGAACTTTCTTGATTTTTTCTGCTGCCGCATCTATCTTATCGAAAATCAAATCATAATTCTCTTTGGACTTGGCTATAACTGCCAACAACGCCTTTGGTTCTATAGGCGTAATTATAATGCTCCCATCATTGAACTCGGCGATTATACGTTCGGTAGCGCCTTTTTTCAACTCAACTGTTGCAGTTTCAGCTGCCTTGTGCATAGTTGCCATCATCGCGGCAAAAGTTTCTCTGGGCATGCCTGCTGGAGGATCTGATGCTATGGCCAAGCCGTTATGGGTTGTAATCGTGGATGCTTCTATATCTTCTCCTCTAAGGTCTCCCAGGATTTGTTTAAGGCTCTCTTTTATGGTCGGCATTATGCTCCTTTTGTAATGTTCAATAATGAAGAATGAACATTGTCTTATGCATTGCACTCATTCCTTAAAAAAATTTTGATTGTCCCCCACGACTTGCAGTATTATCTTGCGCGCCCTAGGACGTACATCAAAATCGATGAACACGATTTGCTGCCATGTGCCCAGCATCAATTTCGCATTCGAGAAAGGGATTGTCACGCTGGGTCCTACCAATGAAGCCCTCACATGAGAGTGGCCATTGCCATCTCCCCATTTAAGATTGTGCTTGTACTCTATATCCCGGGGCGCTATTCGCTCTACTGCACTGGTTAAATCCTCTATTAAGCCGGATTCATACTCTATCGTCGTTATCGCGCCCGTCGCACCTGGCACGAAGACGGTGATGATGCCTTCTTTTAGATTTGTTTCCTTTAGCGCCTTCTGAACGTCATCCGTGATGTCGATGATGTCTGTGTTCCCTCTCGTCTGGAAATCGAGAGTCTTGGTGATTATATCCATAGTTCACCTCCTACTCTTATTGACCATCCTACCCCTAAGGACTACCAACCGCTCGAAAAAGTACCTTTCGCTCAAGACCTCTTCGGCAATGAATCCAAGTGATG
The DNA here is from genome assembly GCA_030616565.1 of Methanocellales archaeon. GTDB lineage: Archaea > Halobacteriota > UBA148 > UBA148 > JAUWXC01 > JAUWXC01. Next base: position 7,405 of record JAUWXC010000007.1, read on the forward strand.
TCATTTTCTTCATGATTGCCTCTACCCCACTCAAGGACGATGTCAACAACAAAAACCTGCCATTTTCCGTCAGGTGATCTTTCACCTGATGCAGGAATCGATTGATAACTGCTTGCCCATCCTTCCCACCATCCCATGCAACATCGAGCCAATCGCCAACTCTCTCCTCAGAAGGCAAATAGGGTGGATCAAACACTACCAAATCGAATTTGCCCTTAACACCATCGAACAAATTAGCTCTTATAACATCTATTCCGTTCAATTTGGCGCATTTCACGGCGCATGGGCTAATATCTGTGGCGATGACGGATGCACGATCTTTTATGAATGCCGAAACAATGCCTGAGCCAGCGCCAATTTCCAAGACCCTGTCTGAAGGGCGCACCTCTTTTAGTACTGCCTCAACCATCAAGAACGAATCCTCGGCTGGCGTATAGACTCCTGGCAGGACCAACATTTCCTTGTTTCTATACCTAATCATACCTGGCCTCGTAAATCAAATTGGACAAGTTGGCAAGCTCTTCTGGCGATAATTGCTCTGGTCGCTTGTACATCAGCTCTTTGGGCAGCAGGTTAACTGCTTTCTTGACATCTTTCACATTCAACATGTGAGCAGCGTTGACTATCGCGTTTTTCATCTGCTTTCTCCGTTGCGTGAATACGGCTAATATGAAATCGAAGAAGAAGTCTTTATCTACCACATCCAAGGAAGGCGGTCGCGGAACTATTTTCACAATGGCCGATCGCACCTCTGGTCGGGGGCGGAATGCAGTTCTCGGCACTATTTCCAAGACTTCAACGTCTGCAAAATACTGGACTCCCACAGAGAGGCGACTGTAGTCCTTTGTACCAGGTGTAGCGATCATTCGCTGGGCAAATTCATATTGATACATTAGAATTCCCAATTTAAACGGATGCTTGAAAAGCTTGAAGGTGACTTCGGATGAGATGGAATAGGGTAAATTCGACACGACCTTATCAAATTCTGGAAAATCCACTTTCAAAGCATCGCCGTGGATGATCATGACATTGGGCAGTCCCAAGTTGTGAAGCGCCTCCACCAAGCGAGGGTCGAATTCGATGGCAATTACCTTGAAGGCCTTGGAAGCGAGTTTTTGGGTCAAATTGCCAAAGCCGGCACCAATCTCAAGAATTGTATCCGTCTTATGAATATCGGCATAATCGATAATGCGTTCAATGACTCGCGAATCGATCAAAAAGTGTTGGTCTGGCCGACCTCTCCTAACGTGTTTCAATCCTACCTCGTGAAAACCTTGTATTTCACACGCTCATCTTTCAACTCTTCCTCAATCCTGTGAATGATGAGCCTTTCTGGATGATGCAGACCTTTCACCCTGTCTGCGATATCTTTGAAGCTTTTAAAACCGCCCTTCTTCCGCTCATCAAGGATTGCCCACATCAATTTTTTACCAATGCCAGGGAGCAACTCTAGTTGGTGTAGTCTGGTCGTCAGCGGCTGCGCTTTACTGAAAAACTCGACGAACTTATCCGCATTTTCAAGAACAATCTTTTCAAGCACATAGGGGAGTTCGATCTTAGCGCCATGCGTGAGCTCATCATACCTCAAGCGGCGCTTGACATGATCGATTTCCGTTCTATCTCCTTCTCCAACATAGACTCGTTTGTGAGGTTCTGGCACCACACCTTCCTTCGGGATTAACTCCAGCAGCGTGAAGTGATGTTCGCCGACACTATGAACAATGGGCTTTTTCTGGTACACCGGCCGGGGATCGTCGGGGTGCCCGTAAGGGAGGTAATCCAAAACTCGCACATACTCCTCTCTCTCATCCTTCTGCATCATCGCCCCCACCTCACGCTCTAAGAGTACTTCTTGACGAGGTTTAGTATTTGCTCCAGTTCATCTTCACCCAACGTATACCGCTCTTTTGCATATATCGATCTGAGCTCATCCCTTGTTTTTGGCATGACATCCGCGATTCTAATGGCGATATCCTCTTTCATCTTCTCGAGTTTCAAAAGTTCATTCACCAGCGCCCTTGAAGATTTTGCATCGATCTTCGCGAACTTGTTCGCGTGTTCGAGCGCCCTGCGCTGTTCATACCTCAATTCTTCTTCTTTTGTCCTTGCTCTCTTAATCCGATTGAGGATATTCTTCGCCTCTGCAAGGGTCAGCAATTTCTCGCTTACGACCTCTTTTACGATCATGAGATCACCTTTTGCAGTTTGAGATGTTGTGGGCGGGCAATTATTTTCTTCATCATATTCCCGTCCCTTACTTCGAGTATATATGCTCTTCCTCTTCGCCCAAGTACTTTGGCGGTTTTGCCATGAAACTTCGGATGTGGCATTCCCTTATGAACGCCGGGATCGATGTCTATATGGACACGTTGCCCTGCGTTGAATTCTTGTATGGCTCTACTGGGGGGCGAAATTCCTTTTTCCCTTATTGATTTTTTAAGCTTATATCTACTTTTTCTTCTTGTTCCTGAGGACTTTGGCATGTGATGCCTCCTTGACCTCCATGACGTCTAACTCCAGTACCTGCACATCTGTTCCCACTAACCCAGAAAGACTTGGTTTTGTCCTTCCATCATCGCCAGATATCAGTTCCTTAATATACAGTCCGCCTTCACATTCAATGTAGATGGTTGCCCTGTTATCGCTCATGGCTTTGAGCGCTGCCGAACGCACTCTTTTCGTTCTGATTTTATCGGCCCGTCGATGTGCTACTCTCAGTGGAGTTCTTTGTTTGATGGCAGTCTTGGTTAATTTATCCAACGCAGCTTCGAGTTTTTCTCGTGGGATGGCTTTTTTAAATATGATTCTTAGCCTATAAACTTTATCCGCATATTCACTCTTGACAGCTTCAACCGCTTCCTTATCCACGAACTTTAGATTACGAACCTTAACTTTATCATTTGCATGCTTATTGATCTCGTCTCTCAGCTTGGCCAGATCAAAATGCCTGCGCACCGGCTCTTTAACTTCTAATACGAAGGGTCTGCCAGTTCCTAGCATGCGCGCATCCACGTCCTCCCTGCCCGCGCCATGGAAAACCACATCCGTTCCACCCGATAATTTGATAACAGGGGGGGCGATAAGCTCTGCTATCGACATCTGGTACATTTTTCCGGTATAGTTGCAACTCTCACATCCCTTGCCCCCGCACTGGGGACAGGGCCACGCTGTCTGTGGAATTCCTCTGATCAATTTTCTATACTTCCCATAGATAAATATCGGGTTGACCTGCAATTCGACCTTATTCTCAGCTAAATCGAGCATGACAACTATATCTGGTCGTTCAAAGCTCACTTCCTTGCCCGTTTTGGACCAAATTAATTTCCCCACTTCCCTGTTCAGCTCTGACTTGAGTGGTTCTGCATGGGTTGTGCCTGATTCTGCCCACAAAATCTCCTCATTCTCAGCAAGCAATCCAGACACCTTGGTGCCCACAAGAAATGTATCATATTCATAACCTGAAAGGGCCTTTATCGCCCTCTGAGCCCAGACATCTAGGGTATCAAATAGTCCATTGCAGACCCAACATTTCTCAGCTTTATGTATCTCCTTGTCTCTAAGCATCGCCAGAACCGTTCTGATTGCTACGCCCCTCTCCTTATTGCTCAACCCGGTCGACAATTTGGCAAATTGCCGTCCCAGACAGTTGTCGCAAATCGGTCCCTGGTCTAATACCTTAGCTGCAACATCAAGCAGGTCCATTTTCATCCTTCTCACTCACACTACATCGACGAACGTCTCAGCCTCTAACCTGTTCAGTCCCCCCAGCCCTGTGCTGACTTCGGTTCCATGTCTTATGATATAAATTCTTGCCACGATTTTATACGTGCCCGGTTCTAGAGGTGTCCAATAAAATGTAGCGATGATTTGTGAGGGAAAAGCGCCAGAGAAGTTAAAGGGCACGTCTTCGTATATCTTGCTGCCCTCGCTGTTATACACAGCAATTGACGGTATCCCATACGTGTACCATAGCCCGGTGTTTTTGACCGCGATATCAATACAATCTCCGGCAGAATACTCACCTTTATCTGCCAAGACCGAAATGCGCGATAGCCAACCTGCGGTACCACTACCCAATATTAGAATCGCTATGATGATTATCAATAGTTTTTTAGATCCCAGGTCCGGCATGTTAACTCGGCCTCACTTTCGCAGATCTATTGTTTCCGACATCTCTGGACCCGTGGATAAGATCGTGATAGGAACACCAATATCTTGTTCAGCCTTGTGCACGAATTCTTTAGCAGTATCACTGAGTCTCTCATAATCCGTAACGCCCCTACATGAGGGGTCAAGCTTATCCAAACCCGTTAGTGCCGCCTGCGTTGCACCGTTGATCATGGCAGAATACCGCGCCATTTTTCCATCCCATCGTCCAATGCGCCTGGGACGCCCGGTCACGGTACCAAATTCCTCGATGCCCAAACGTTTCGCCTCCTCTGGACCCATCTCGGTTAAAAACTCTCCTGCACCCACTCGCGTTGGAAAGGCTTTGTACACGACGATCACATCATCTATTCTAGTGGGGCCAACGCCTACATCTGCTGCAATCTGAGAAGCAGACGTATCTTTGGATGTCACGTAGGGATACGTGCCGTAAAACAGCGATATACCAAATCCTTGAGACCCTTCAATGGTTACCGTTTGCCCGGCATTCAATGCCTCATTGACTTTCAGGGCCACATCTGTGATGTAATCCTTCAACATGTCCACGTCATTCGCCTGTCGTGCGCATCTCATCACCCTATCCTTGTTGGCGGGCCCACAACCGGTGCCTGTGGTTCCAATCACGTTCGCCAACCGTGCAG
>JAUWXC010000073.1 GCA_030616565.1 Methanocellales archaeon
AGAGAGATGGCAGCTGAGCGAAATATTACGCATTCTGATTTTGGGAAACTGGCAGAATCCAACATGGAAATAGAACAAGCAATAGATCAAAAACAATCCCGGATCGCGAAAGAGGGGGACTACATATTTGTCGAGGGGCGACTGTCTGGGTGGGTGGTAAAAAATGCAGACCTCAAAATATGGCTCAAAACGCCGATTGAGGTTCGCTGTAAGCGGATCGCAAAGAGAGATGGCATGCCACTGGAGCAAGCAATGAGCGAAACAAAGGAGAGGGAGGAGAGCGAGGCGAGACGATACCTCACGCACTACGGCATCAACATCAACGACCTAGAGCCTTATGATTTGATAATCGATTCATCAAAATGGGATAGCAACGGCATCGCGGAGATAATTTGTCCCCCCATAAGGTTGAGTACTAAATGAATCTCCTATTTGAAAAGAGAGAAACGCTGGTAAAGGCATCAGACACAACCGATGCCGGGCATGGATGCGTACCTGAGAAGCGCAACATAGAAGAGCATATCAATAAAGGAGTGGTGAATATAGACAAGACGTCCGGTCCAACATCGCATGAGGTAGTTGCGTGGGTCAAGGATATCCTACATGTGAGCAGAGCAGGCCATAGCGGGACATTAGACCCTAAAGTGACAGGTGTACTCCCCATAATGCTTGGAGATGCAACCAAAGCCGTCGGTGTCCTCCTAACTGCGGGCAAAGAATATATATGTGTAATGAGACTTCACAGAAGTGCTTCAAAAACAAAGATAATGGAAAGTTGTGCTGAGTTTGTCGGGACCATATATCAGAGACCTCCAATGAAGTCCGCAGTGAAGCGACAGATTCGCAAACGAAGTATTTACTATTTAGAGGTACTAGAAATAGAGAACAAAGACGTACTGTTCAAAGTAGGTTGCGAGTCAGGAACGTACATCAGGAAACTTTGCCATGATATCGGTGAGGTGCTGGGAACTGGCGCGCACATGCTAGAGCTGCGCAGGATCAAATCAGGACCATTTACAGAAGCGAATCTAACAACCTTGCACGACCTCAAGGACGCCCATGTCTTGTGGGAGGAGGATGGCATTGAATCTCATCTCAGGAAGATAATCCTCCCAATGGAGCGCGCATTGGAGCATTTGCCAAAAATAGTCACAAGGGATACGGCAGTAGATGCAATCTGTCATGGTGCAGACCTCGCCGTCCCGGGAATACTGACTATAGAAAGTGACATCAAAGTTGAAGACCCAGTAACGGTATTCACGTTGAAGGGTGAGGCAGTCTGTCTCGGCACGGCAAAGATGATGTCAAAGCAGATGCTGAGTGCTAAGAGCGGGATTGCAGTTGACACCGACAGGGTCTTAATGGAGCCGGGCATATACCCCAAGGCGTGGACGCATAAGACTGCCGAGGTCGCCTAGCCCGGTATGGCGCAGGCCTGGAATTGATTCAGAGAGCCTGTTGTGCATTTGCACTGCAAGGGTTCAAATCCCTTCCTCGGCGCTGGAGGATAAATGCCAGAGAAGAACGAAAAAGCAGATGAAAAGATCAAACACATAGTCAGAATCGCCAATACTGACTTGAAGGGGAATAAGAGCGTATGCTATGCACTTACCGGCATAAAAGGTATCTCCAGAAGAGTGGCAAGAGTGATAACCCAGAAAGCCAAGATAGACCCAAATGCGACGATGGGTTATCTATCAGATAAGGAAATCGACAGGCTAAAAAATGCAGTCGATGAGTTTGAAAAGACTGCCCCACCCTGGATGGTTAACAGACAAAAGGATGTTGCAACCGGAGTCAATCTACATGTAATCGGCTCCAAACTCATGCTACAGCTCAGAGAAGACCTTAACAGGTTAAAGAAGATACGGAGTTATAGGGGCATCAGGCACGAGAGGGGGTTGAAGGTAAGAGGTCAGAGAACTAGATCTACCGGGAGAAAGGGTGCCGTGGTTGGCGTTGTAAGAAAGAGGATACTCGCAGAAAAAGCAGAGAAAAAATAGGTGATAAATAATGGGATACCCGGGGAAGAGTCGCAAAACGTATGAGCTGCCAAGCCATCCATGGCAGGCGATGAGGATGTCCGAGGAGGTGGCGCTGGTCAAAAAATATGGCCTGAGAAATAAGCGAGAGCTATGGAAGGCACATAGCATACTAAGAAAATATCGGCGAGAGGCACGAAAATTGCTCGCAAAGTCAACTGTTACTGGTGAGGGTGAACACGCCAAGGAAAAGGAAATAAAAACCCTAGAAAAACTAAATAAGATGAGTCTCTTAGAGGAGGGTGCCAAATTGGATGATGTCCTTGCTTTAAAGACCGAAGACATATTAGAACGGAGACTACAAACCCAAGTGCATCGGCAAGGTCTTGCAAATTCCATGAGACAAGCAAGGCAACTCATCACTCACGGACACATAGCAGTTGCAGGGAGGAAGGTCACCATCCCAAGTTATTTGGTTCGAAAGGATGAAGAAGCACAGATAGGATACTATGTCGGGTCTTCCATGACACTAAAAAGCTCAAAAGTTAAAGCTAAAGCAAAGGCGACTGGATAGGGTGAGTCTATGCCAAGTGAAAAATGGGGAATCGCACACATATATGCGTCGTTCAACAACACGATTATCACGATAACCGACTTGACTGGGGCTGAGACCATTGCGAAGTCCTCGGGCGGAATGGTGGTTAAAGCAGATAGGGACGAGGGCTCGCCATACGCAGCGATGCAACTCGCGATGAACGTTGCGGACCAAGCAAAGGAGAAGGGTATTATAGGTGTTCATGTACGAGTGAGAGCGCCGGGCGGCAACAAACAGCGCAGCCCAGGTCCAGGAGCGCAAGCCGCAATAAGGGCATTAGCCAGAGCCGGGCTGCAAATCGGGCGGATTGAAGATGTGACACCTGTACCACATGATGGGACACGCGCGTCCGGCGGGAAAAGAGGGAGAAGAGTTTGAATGAACGTCGATGTAATCGAATTGTCAGGGTCAAGGGCACAATTTGTGTTGTCTGGTGTCTCGCCAGCTTTTGCAAATGCCCTGAGGCGTAGCATGATGGCTGAGGTGCCATCCCTGGCGATAGATGACGTTAACATATATGAGAACACGTCCGTGTTGTACGATGAAGCACTCGCCCTGCGTCTTGGACTGATACCTCTCAAGACGGATTTAGATTCATATGTACTTCGCTCTGAGTGTAAGTGCGAGGATGGATGCCCCAGATGCCAGGTATCCCTAACGCTCAGCGCTGAAGGACCGAAAACGGTTTACTCGGGAGACATACAATCCAGCGATCCAAAGGTCGTTCCCGTAGAAACAAATATCCCCATCATCAAGCTTAAAAAGGATCAAAAACTGGCATTAGAGGCGATAGCCAGATTGGGCAAGGGCAAGGACCATGCAAAATGGCAACCAGCAGTCGCCTGCGGCTATAAAAATCTGCCAAAAATCGTCATCTCAGGATGTGACGGATGCGGCGCATGTGTGGATGTTTGTCCCAAGGGCATATTAGAGCTGAATGAAACGGTGGTAGTCAAAGATGAGATAAAATGCTCATTGTGCCGCCTTTGCGAAAAATCATGCGAGTCGGGGGCGATAAAAATCAGCGCAGACCCCGCCTCATTTGTGTTTTCCGTCGAAGCGGATGGGTCGATGCCGTGTATGGAGATGATCATAAGGGCTGCTGATGAGATTAAGAAAAAAGCTAAGGCGTTGACAAAAAGTTTAAGTGTGGTAACATAGAGCGGGGGTTGCCAAGTCTGGCCAATAACCTTTTAGAAAAAGGTTAATCAAAATGGCCCAAAGGGCCAATCTAAAAGGTTGGCTGAAGGCGCAAGGTTGAGGGCCTTGTCCCGTAGGGGTTCGCGAGTTCAAATCTCGTCCCCCGCACTCTCAACAGATTAGGGAGCGAAAATGACAAAGACAAAAACGAATCCGAGATTGACAAAACTGATAGAAATGCTCAAAACCAAATCTAGGGAAGAAAATGTATCGATCTGGCGGAGCGTCGCAGAAAAGTTAGAGCGACCTGCACGCCACTATGCTGAGGTGAATATCAGCAAGATCAATCGACATACAAGTAAAAACGAGACCGTGCTCGTGCCGGGCAAGGTGCTTGGTACTGGTGCTCTAAAGCATCCAGTTACCGTAGCAGCGCTCAGCTTCAGCCCTTCCGCAAACGATAAAATCACGTCCGCCAAGGGAAAATGCACTTTAATCGAAAAGTTGATAGAGGAAAACCCCTCTGGTAAAGGGGTTAGAATAATTCAATAGGTGGATATTATAGATGACTGTTATCGATGCAGATGGACTTATATTGGGGCGATTGGCATCAAATATCTCGAAGCGCCTTCTCTCGGGAGAGAATGTCATCATCGTGAATGCGGAAAAATCCGTAATCTCTGGGTCCAAAGTGAGCATATTAGGAGAATACAAGAGTATGGTGAGCAAAGGGAGCAAAGAGAAGGGACCCCATTTTCCAAAGAGACCGGACAGGATACTGAAGAGAACGATAAGAGGTATGCTCCCGTATAAACAAAAACGCGGTAGAAACGCTTACTCGCGGTTAAGAGTATACATTGGAGCGCCAAATGAACTGCAGGATAAACAATTCGAAACCATTGAAAGTGCTAAGGCGACACGATTGAGTGCACGATACATCCAGTTGGGCGAATTGAGCAAAAAACTCGGTGCATCTTGGTGATGAAGTATGATAGTTAATACAAGTGGCAAGAGGAAGAAGGCGACCGCGAGGGCTACGATAAAGAGTGGAAGTGGACGGATCAGGATAAACAAAAAGCCTCTGGAAATCCTTGAGCCAGAATTAGCAAGGCTTAAAATACTGGAGCCATTAACCCTTGCCGGAG
>JAUWXC010000062.1 GCA_030616565.1 Methanocellales archaeon
AGGCAACCAAAAGGTTTACACCTCAAGTCCGTCCTCAAGAGGGTGCTGAAGGAACAGGACTACAAAACGTTGAGAGAGTTTCACTTGAATGCGCTGTTCATAGGGGCGATGCACTTCCAGGATGCATATAATTATGATATTGAGAGGGTAAAGAGATGCGTGATTCATTATGTCACGCCCGACCCAGAGCGAAGGATAATCCCATTCTGCGCGTACAATTCAGGTCCAACCTTTAGAAACGAAATCGAACAGAAATACAGCATTCCTCTGGGGGAATGGGAAAAACAACAGGTGAAATGATTTGAAGTTAAACGAAGTCGATCCGGAGGTGGCGAAAGCCATTGCGGCCGAAAAGACGCGCGAAAGATCTGGGTTGCAGTTGATCGCTTCTGAGAACTTTGCGGGTGAAGCCGTGCTGGAGGCGCAGGGTTCTGTCATGACGAATAAGTATGCCGAGGGCTACCCGTCGAGGAGATATTATGGTGGCTGCGAATACATGGACGTGGTAGAGGATTTAGCCATAGAGCGGGTGAAGAAGATTTTCGGCGCCGAGCATGCGAACGTTCAACCGCATTCGGGGGCACAGGCCAACATGGCCGTCTATTTTGCCGTATTAGACGTGGGCGATACCATTATGGGCATGGAGCTCTCTCATGGCGGGCATTTGACGCACGGCAGCCCTGTGAATTTCTCAGGGAAATTTTACAATGCCGTTTCGTATGGCGTGGACAAGGAGACGCAGAGAATCGACCACGATCAAGTAAGAAAATTGGCGAAAGAACACAAGCCAAAGCTCATTATAGCAGGTGCCAGTGCGTATCCAAGGGAGATTGACTTTGTTGAATTTAGGAAAATTGCCGACGAGGTTGGCGCGTACCTGATGGCGGATATGGCTCATATCGCCGGGTTAATAGCTGCTGGACTACATCAGAATCCCGTGCCACACTCGCATTTCGTCACGAGCACGACGCACAAAACGCTGCGTGGCGCAAGAGGGGGCTTTATCCTCTGCAAGGGCGAGTTCGCCAAGGTCATTGATAAAACCGTCTTTCCAGGCGTTCAAGGGGGTCCGCTGATGCATGCCATTGCAGCGAAGGCGGTGACATTCAAGCAGGCGATGACCCAGGACTTTAAAGAATATCAGAGACAGGTCGTCAAGAACGCAAAAGTGCTGGCTGAGGCGTTGGTGGAGCGCGGGTTCGCTCTCGTTTCAGGTGGAACTGATACTCATCTGCTATTGGTCGACCTAACGAATAAGGGAATTACGGGCAAGGAGGCAGAGGAGGCGCTAGGCGAGGTAGACATCATCATCAATAAGAATACCATTCCTTTTGATACACGCAGTCCGTTCATCACCTCTGGCATACGAATAGGCACGCCTGCCGTTACCACAAGGGGACTGAAAGAGGAGGAGATGAGACAGATAGCAGAAATGATCGGTGATGTTCTGCTCAACATTGACGATAATGCGACGAGGAATAGGGTTAAAAAAGAGGTTGCAGAACTGTGCAACAGGTTCCCACTGTACTGAGGTTTTGTCATGATCATCGACGGTACTCAAATTGCTGCTGGCCTTCAAAAAGAGCTAATTCATGAAGTCAAACGATTAAAGGATGAACATCATTTGACCCCCGGACTGGCAACCATTTTGGTCGGTGACGATCCCGCCTCCAGAATATATGTATCGATGAAGGAGAAGGCGTGTGAAAAAATCGGCATTTATTACGAGGAGCACACTTTTCCGGGAGACGCTAAAGAGGGAGAGGTGATTCGCCTTATTCAACGATTGAACCGGGATGAGAAGATTCACGGAATCTTGGTGCAGCTCCCCCTTCCATCTCACATGGATAAGTCCTCGGTATTGTGTAGTATCACCCCTCAGAAAGACGTGGACGGATTTCATCCTGCTAACATGGGCAGGTTACTGGCCGGCGACGAGAGCACGCCGCCCTGCACCCCCTCGGGGATCATAGCGCTGTTGGAGAAAACCGGCATAGAGATTGCGGGCAATCATGCTGTCGTAGTAGGACGAAGCAATATCGCAGGAAAGCCCACAGCAATCATGCTCCTGAACAGGGATGCGACGGTCACGGTCTGTCACTCGAAGACGAAGGATTTGGAGCGATACACCAGGCAGGCTGATATCCTGGTCGTCGCTGTGGGGCGTGCAAAATTTATAACTGAAGAAATGGTGAAGGATGGCGCAGTCATCATCGATGTCGGGATCAACAGGGTGGGTGGCAAGCTATACGGCGATGTCGACTTTGAGCGCGTGAAGAAAAAGGCATCGGCTATAACGCCTGTGCCAGGTGGAGTGGGTCCCATGACGGTGGCTATGCTCATGAAAAATACCGTAACCGCAGCTAAAAACACGCTGAAGTAGGTCGACTAAAGTAGAAGGAAGAAAGGTCAAAATCAAGCATTGATCATTTTCTTTTTGAGGAGTATGCCTAGGGTCAACACTATGCCTGAAAGCAGAATCCATATGATAACATCCAGAAGCAAGCCCTGCCAGATAATCTCTTTGGAGGCGCCAGGATAGACGACTCGCTTCAGCCATGCAAAGGGAATGCCCCAGTAGGACACGCCAATTAGGTTCAAAAATGGCGTTCGACAAAATCCTGTGAAAGCCGTTAAAATAACCCCGACCACGGTCGACCATACAACTATCTCGTAAACGGCTGTTTTAGTTAGGTTCATGGTGAACACTCATTTTGCTTCTTTGCACATTTAAAGGTATTTGTCGCCTTCAAAGTTCTGTGCGAGGATTTTACAGCATCAAAACGGGCGAAATACCAAATTTTAAGAGATGTCACATAGTTATAAAATGTGGCATGAAAACGCAAATTGAGAACGCCGCTCAGGGCACGATTACGAAGGAAATGAGGCACGTTGCGCTCGAAGAGGGACTCGATGTGGAGATCATACGGCAACGTGTAGCCAATGGTGAAGTAGTCATCATGGGTCGTCAACATCCCATTGGCATTGGCAAGGGGCTCAGGACGAAGGTCAACGCAAACATCGGCACATCCTCGGTGGCGGTTGACCCCGGGCTCGAGGCTCAAAAGGCGACCATCGCCGTGAAATATGGTGCAGATACCATATCAGATCTCTCAATGGGCGGTGACATCGTCCAGATAAGGCGAGGTATCTCGCGGGCAGTTCCCGTACCACTGACGACGGTGCCAGTCTATCAAACCGTTGCGGAGCACGGCTCATTTCGTTCCATAACCCAGGAAGACATCATCGAAACCATTCGAAAACAGGCGAGGGAGGGAGTGAGCTCGGTGGTCATACATGCCGGTCTCACGTTAGAGATGCTATCAATGTTGAGAGAGGCGCAGCGCGTCATGGGAATGGTCTCCAAAGGAGGGTCGCTCACCTCGGCCTGGATGATCGAGCACGAGAGCGAGAATCCGTTCTTGGAGAACTTCGATGAGATACTTGAGATTTTGCGTGCTGGGGATACGGTGCTTTCATTGGGAAATGCGATGAGGAGCGGATGCATACATGATACGAGGGACAATCCACAGCTCCTAGAGATTCGCAAAAATGCAGCTCTTGGAGAACAGGCAAATAAGGCAGACGTCCAGGTAATCATTGAGGGCATGGGTGGTCATGTCTGGATCGGCGACATTAAAAAATACGTCAAGTATCACAAGAAGATCATCAACAACCGACCGCTTTTTGTTGCTGGACCGCTGCCCATTGACGTCGCGGTGGGCTATGATCACATCGCTGCCTGCGTCGGTGCCAGTCTCGCAAGTGGAGCCGGCGCCGATTACCTCTGCGCCGTAACGCCATCCGAGCACCTTGCCCTGCCGAATCTCAATCAAGTCAGGGAGGGCGTGATCGCTTTTCGCATCGCCGCTCACATTGGTGACTCCATAAAATATGGTCCATCTGATAAGGATCTCGAGCTGGCCCGGATGCGTCGCAGTCGTGATTGGGAGGCCCAGTTCGAACTCGCTCTTGACGGAGAAAGGGCGCGAGAAATCCATCCTCAGGCCAGAGGATGCACGATGTGCGGAGAGTACTGTGCTCTGGTGCTCATGGATCGGTACCTTGGAGGTTGATTTGTAAATGTCAGGAAAGGAACGTTTAAATTTGAACTATGAAAAAGTTCAGGACCTGCGCTACGGTGAAAATCCACATCAAAAGGCCGCTTTGTATCACGATCCTGCATTTAGCGGCGCATGCGCTGTCAATGCGACCCAGCTTCACGGAAAGGAGTTGTCATTCAACAACATCGTTGATCTGGATGCTGCCCTCAAGCTCGTGAAAGAATTTGAAAAGCATGCGGCTGCGATCATCAAGCACACCAATCCGTGCGGTGCTGCGTGCGGTGAAACGATTTTAGAGGCATACCAAAAGGCACACGCGTGCGACCCACTCTCTGCGTTTGGCGGCATCGTTGCGCTGAACAGAGAATGCAGTCCTGGAACCGCAAAAGAAATCACATCGACCTTTAAAGAAGCAGTCATCGCTCCAGGTTATGCTGGGGCCGCGCTGGAAATTTTGAAGCAGAAGAAGAATCTAAGGCTGCTGGAAGTAGGCGCTCTCAGCAAAACAACTGAAAAGGACATGAGAAAGATCGTGGGAGGATTACTGGTTCAAGACAGGGACATGATAGATGCTGGCGATTTGAAAACCGTGACTGAGCGAAAGCCGACGAATGAAGAGATGAAGACGCTTTTGTTCGCCTGGAAAGTCGCCAAGCACGTGAAGTCCAATGCGATCGTCCTTGCCAGGGATGAGCAAACGGTTGGTATCGGCGCGGGACAGATGAGCAGGGTTGATGCCGTCGAGATAGCGGTGAGAAAGGCAGGAGAACGGTCTAAAGGGAGCTGTCTGGCCTCAGACGCCTTCTTTCCATTCAGGGATGCGATAGACGCAATCGCTCAAGCAAAAGTTACGGCTATCATTCAACCAGGCGGATCCATCAGAGATGAGGAAGTTGTCAAGGCGGCGAATGAACACGATATAGCGACGGTCTTTACAGGTGTAAGACACTTCAAGCATTAGGTGATGTCATGCTGCCCATCGATGCTGAGATTGCTGGTATCAAGATAGGCGATTCTCATCCCTCTAGGATCATGGGCGTGATCAATCTAAGCGAGGAATCGTTTTACAAGGGCTCGATCGCCAGAATGGGGCAGGCTGCAGAGATGGCAGTCAAAGCAGTCGAAGAGGGCGCTGATATGCTCGACATCGGCGCGCGCTCCACCGCTCCAGGCGTGAAACCCATCTCAGTGGAGGAGGAAGAGAAACGACTTTTACCGGCGTTAAAGGACGTTTTGGATGCTATTGACGTGCCGGTTTCAGTCGACACGCAGTACGCGGGTATTGCCGAAAAAGCGCTTAACCTGGGCGCACACATCATCAATGACATCAGCGGACTGAAAACGGACCCTAATATGGCAAACGTCATATCCGATTTTGATGTGCCGGTTGTATTGATGGCATCTAAGAAAAAACCAGGCGACTGTCTCACTTTTCAGGAAATTAAGGCGGC
>JAUWXC010000084.1 GCA_030616565.1 Methanocellales archaeon
AAAGATATCCACTGCCTGGGCGCCAGCAAAAAACTGCTGGGCGTGAAACATGAATGCCATCGTGTGATAAACCGCGGCCTCAAACTTCTTTGCTGGATTGCTTCGTACGTCCGGAAATCTCAATCCATCGAGAAGAAACACGCGGCCGTCATGTCCCGTGCAATAGGGGCTAAATGGGCTGTGAAGATCATGGATGTGCATATATCCGTCTATATGATTCTGCGCCACCTTTTTGCTGTAGAGTTTTTCCAACGCATATCTCTTCTTGGCTTGTGATGCAACGTGCAGGTCTATAAGCGAAGGGCTGACACGTGTGTTTGAGTTCTCTTTGGTGAGCCAGCTCCTTTTTGCTAATACGTCCTCCACTAATTCCGTCGTACCGACAAAATCAAGCCGGTCAACCGATTTCTTGGATGGCATGCAAACCAAACAAGTATTAATTTTGAACATATAATGGTGTTTACAGCCCACCTAATATTTTATATTCTAAAACTACATCACGATATTGCATGGATACATTGGTACCAAAGAGGATGTTTTTCACGAGAGGCGTGGGCAGACATAGAGAGACGTTAGCCTCCTATGAACTGGCGCTAAGAGATGCCGGAATAGAGAAATACAACCTCGTCCAAGTTTCCAGCATTTATCCTCCCGGGTGTAAAATAATTCCAAGGGTCAAGGGTTTAAGTGCATTAGAACCCGGCCAGGTGGTATTTTGTGTCATGGCGAAAAATGCTACGAATGAGCCCAATAGATTGATTGCCGCCTCTGTTGGATGTGCAATTCCTGCCGACTCAGGCGCCTATGGTTATCTGAGCGAGCATCACTCCTTTGGCGAAACGGAACAGAAGGCAGGCGACTATGCAGAGGATCTGGCCGCATCAATGCTCGCCTCTACCTTGGGCGTGGATTTTGATCCGGATACAAGCTATGACGAGCGAAAAGAGGTCTGGAAAATCAGTGGCAAGATAGTCAAGACGACAAATGTGACCCAGTCCGCACTCGGGGACAAAAAGGGGTTATGGACGACTGTACTGGCAGCTGCCGTGTTTTTGCTTTAAGCGGTGTACCACATTATCCAGACCGTTCTATCAGCATTTTGACTTCATCGTAATTGGCGCCTTTTCGTATCATCTTCATATTCACCAGGTCAACGACCGTGGAAGGGAGCCCATACTTGCACACCCCTCCATCAAGTATCAAATCCGCAGTGATCCTTACTTCGTCTACTTTTCTCGGAGGTGGTGAGCCTGAAATGTTAGCGCTCGTCGATGTGATTGGCGACCCGAACGATTTGATCAATTGCACTGCGACAGGATGTACTAGCAGCCTCACTCCAACAAGTTTTGAATGTGCGGTCAATATATCTGGAACGTTCTCCCGCTTCCTGAGCAAAACTGTAACCGATCCCGGCAGGAGACGTCTTATTAGTTCCCATGAATCTATGTATGCAACCTGTTCCAACATCTCATAAGAGGCGACTGCAAGAGATATGGGCTCGCCCAGCGCCCTTTTCTTTATGTCATAGACTTTTTTTACTGCACGTTCTGAAAGAGCATCGGCGCCCAGGCCATACACGGTCTCAGTAGGATATACTACAAGGCCACCGTTTCTGAGGACATCAGCAGCTCGCTTGATGCCATCCATCACCTCTCGCATGGTTACCCTTATACCCCATATAGAAATATACTTACCTGATAAGCATCATCACAATCATGAAGGCGGAAAAATGGAATCATTTGCTGTAATCAGAGCGGATGATACTTCTAAATTAAAAACTGCTTTAGCTGACCTCGAACGTCATGGTGACCTAACGTTTGTGGATACACCCAAGGAACTGAATCCAGATTTTGCGGATAGAATACTGCTCGACGTCATGCAACTTAGAGAAGATGAGTTGCGATGGGAATGCAAAGCTGCTGCGATCGTACCGTTACACGATAGTGCCGGTGCTGCTATAGACGTGTTGAAAAAGATTCACCCCCCTGCGCATATTATCATAGTCAGTTCTAGGTATGCACTGTTTAACGAATTGCTGGGCCGTGTTGACGCCTTGCCGACGCTGGAAGGATACAGGAAACCCTCAACTTCCCATGAAGACCTCTAGCGTTTACGTTTAATCGTGGCAACATCACCCAGCGTGAGAGTCTTGGGAGTGCTGTGCGTTAACCCTACCTTTTCAATGTGCGTTGTCAGTTTAATATCCAGAAATCGCTCAAGCTTCTTCCTGACACTTTCCTCAGGTATTATTTTACCCCTCTCTATTCTCTTTATCAGCGATGCTTTCTCTTTGATGTTAGCTGCCAGCTCCTCCACGGTCAAATTTCTGGTCTGACGTGCTTCACGGATAACCTGTGGATAGTTGGAAATGATTTCATCCACATCGTAGACGATTCTTCGCTTGGGCATTTTCGTTCTGGCTTTCTTCATCTCGACTGTGGGGGTTAGGGTGTCTCCATATCGTGCGCAATCGCTGCACACGCTCAGTTCAGACCTTTCTATCCTTATCCTATGGGGCCTACCTTTTATCTCTGTGCCACATATCTCGCAATTAGGGTCGATCATACAAAACGCATATAAACATATATAGGAGAATAATTTAAATAGCATTCGGAGGTCGTCATGGCTGATATCTCAAGCGATGAATCAAGTTCAGACTTTTCAAGATATCTCCTTGATAAAGTCAGGCAGCTGGAGGAACGAAACCTCAGGCTTAGGGAGGAGTATAGCAGAGTAGAATCCGAAAAGCGGTCTGCAGAAAGCGAAAAGCTAAGGTACGAACGTGACGTCAGGAAGTTAAGAAGCGAGCTTGAGAGACTGAAGACGCCTCCGTTGGTCATTGGGACCATTTTGGATGTTCTGGAAACTGGCAAGGTCGTGATCAAGAGCAGCACGGGACCGAGATTCATCGTCGGCTCATCCCAGTTCATAGATGGAGCAGATTTGCAACCTGGCACGAGGGTTGCACTAAACCAGCAGACGCTTGCCGTTGTTGGCGTGCTGTCTTCGCCTAAGGATCCAACGGTTTACGGCATGGAAATCATCGAGTCCCCTTCTGTGGACTATGATCAAATAGGTGGCCTTAAGGCGCAGATACGAGAGTTAAAGGAAACGGTCGAGCTGCCGCTGATAAAGCCTGAGGCGTTTGCAAAGGTTGGAATTGAACCACCAAAGGGCGTTTTGCTCCACGGTCCTCCTGGTTCTGGAAAGACGCTGCTAGCCAAGGCAGTCGCACAGAGAACGAATGCCACGTTCATTAGAGTTGTAGGCTCCGAACTGGTGCAGAAGTACATAGGCGAGGGCGCGCGACTTGTTCGTGAACTATTTGAGATGGCGAGGGAAAAATCTCCTTCCATCATCTTCGTTGATGAGCTGGATGCGATAGGTGCCAAGCGACTTGAGAGTGCCACCTCCGGCGATAGAGAAGTTCAGCGCACGCTCATGCAATTGTTAGCCGAGATGGATGGCTTCGATGTAAGGGGAAATGTCAGGATCATAGGGGCGACCAATCGATTGGACATTCTTGACCCAGCGTTGCTTAGGCCGGGTCGATTCGATCGGATGATCGAGGTGACTTTGCCTGATCTTGATGAAAGGGTAGAGGTACTCGAGATTCACACCAAGGGCATGAATCTCGCAGATGACATCAAGCTTGAGCAGATAGCATCCATCACAGACGGCGTGAGCGGTGCGGACCTGAAGGCAATCGCGATGGAAGCCGGTATGTTTGCGGTTCGCTCAGATAAGGACTTGGTGATGATGAGCGACTTTGAAGAGGCGACGAAAAAAGTTCTGACCACGCAGAAGATGCAACCATTGCGTGATACTGGCGCGATGTTCGCGTGAAGAATTTTGAGAAGGAAGAGTGGTAGCTATAGACTGGTTCAATTCTTTTTTGTTCGACCGTTCTTGCTGATAGATGCATACATGCAAAAGTTCAAATACTCCCATTTCAAAGAGGGTCTTCGATGCCTAGAAAGAAGCTTGTAGGTGGAGAAGCATGGGAAAATATCGGGGGCATGTATGAGCTGAAGGAATTGATCGAGCACAAGATACTGCTGCCCTTGCAGAACAGGGAGTTGGCTGGGAAACATGGCGTGATCATCCCCAAAACGATTCTCTTATTCGGCCCTCCTGGTACGGGAAAGACGATCTTTGCACGGGCAATTGCCCACCGATTGGGTTGGTCTCTAATAGGAATTTCCAGCATCGACATCCGCTCCGGCTGTTATGGGGAAAGGGCCAAGGGCGTCCAGCAATTAATGGAGGATCTTCGGCGGGAAAGTAAGACGGTAATATTCTTTGATGAGTTGGAAGAATTGGTTAGACGTCGCACCAAAGAAGCAAGCGATGTAGATCGACAGGTGACCAATGAATTTTTGAGACAACTGCCTGAGCTGAGAAAGACAGAGGACATTTTGGTCGTGTGTGCAACCAACTATGTGGAGC
>JAUWXC010000040.1 GCA_030616565.1 Methanocellales archaeon
AGCGTCATATTTCGCTCAGCTGCCATCTCTCTAAATGTGTCTCCAGCCGATGCCAATCTCAGATTGAACCGACTCGCGACGATTTTTGCTATGGTGGTTGTACCACTGCCAGGCAACCCGCTTAGTGTGATGATCATGATTATGCTCCACCCATGTTCAACGCCTTCCGGATTATTTGACTCACCGACATAGAACAGAGAGCATACCAGAAGATCCATACCGGTATGAATTTAAGGACACTGTCAGTGGCTAATATTTTAAGACCGTAAAACGGCAAGACGATTCCAGCTCCTGGGCACAAGGTAAACATCAGGTAATACAGCCAGCCAAATATCGGCAACGTTACCAACATGATATATGCCATTGGCTTGAGCTGCTGTTTTGACATCTCAGCCTGCATCTCCATGATCTCTCTCTTTTGCTCCTCCAACTTCTTTAGCTTGTGTTTGTTCTCCGATAACTGTGCCTCCTTAAGCTCCTTTTGGAATTGCTTCATCTGCCTAGTAGCATGCCTGGTTTTTTCCCAGTCGATGGTATATTTCTGCATAAGCGATGTATACAAGCCCGTGACCATAGCCAGGATGAATATCACGATGTATACGGGAAAAACGGTCAGAGGACCAAATAGATAGTTCATCGTCGCTCCAAGCGACTCGCGAAATCCTTGGTTCATAAATCCCAGGATAAGGCCAAATCCGGCGATCAGCGCCACCTTATCCAAGACATCTTTCAATTTGCTCTTCATTTTTTTACGCCCTCAACAATCTCGCAAAGATTCTCAAATACCGTGGATATTTCCTTTGCTCCATCTACCGAGATCAGCAACCCCTCTTTTTTGTAATACTTTATGAGCGGCTCTGTCTGGCGCTGGTAAACCTTGAGCCTATTCTGGATCGCCTCTTCCTTGTCGTCATCTCTCTGATATAGCTGTCCACCGCACTTGTCGCATTTACCCCCCTCTTTAGGAGGATTGAATTGCGTGTGGTAATTCGTGCCACATGACCTACATACCCTCCTGCCAGAGAGTCGTGCAATTACCTCTTCCTCCGGCAATTCTAAATTAATCGCTCCATCGAGTTTTTGATTTAACCTGTGCAAAATGCTCGACAGTGCATCTGCCTGCGTTACCGTCCTTGGAAACCCATCCAAGATGGAACCTTTCGAACAATCCAGACTGGATAACCTGTCTCTTATAATGCCTATGAGTATCTGGTCTGGCACCAATTCGCCCCTATCCATATAGGATTTTGCTAGCATTCCTGATTTTGTTCTATCTTTTACACTCTGTCGTAAGATATCTCCCGTGGCTATGTGCGGAATGCCGTATTTTTTGGCTAGTCTCTCTGCCTGAGTGCCCTTGCCAGCGCCCGGTGGGCCAAGTAATACGAATCTCATTTAGTCATTCCCCTCCCAGGAACTTTCTCATCATTGGGTGCATCTCCATCATCTGCTCCGACGCCAGTTGCTCGTACATCTGGTAGACGATGTCCACCGTCAGCAAAAGCCCCATGCCGCCGACGTTTCCAATTAGACCAAACAGGCTCGCTATGACCGTGAGCGCCCCCACGAATGCACCGCCGATTATCGTGACCTTTGGTATGTAGCGCTGCATGACCCTCTCGAGCGCGCCGACATCACGTCTAAATCCAGGGATTTGCAGACCAGAGCGTTGAATCTGGGCTGCGACGGATTTTGCTCCCATGCCGCTGGTTTCGATCCAGAATATCGCAAAGATCATGCCACCGACGATCATCGCGGTCATGTCCGTTGCCACTCTAAGAGCGATCTGCCATAACTGGAGGTGTACCAGTTCAGGATTTTGCCATACCAAGGAAGGAATCCAGTCTCCAGGGCCGTGCAGCGGCTCCAAGTAGTACATTATGCCTGAGATCGCCATGCTTCCGCTAAAAGCCCCTATACCAGGATTATGCCCTATGAAAGGCAGGTTGCTATTCCAGAGCAGCATTCCGAGCATCTGGATGTTTGCCTGTAGCGCCCTGACAAGTATCATGGGCAGAACGCTTGCATAGATCAATTTTACTGGAAAACGTCCTCTGGCACCTCTTACTGCGGAGTGTGATAGCGGAATCTCTATCCTAACGGTCTCCACATATGTGACCACCAAGAAGATGACGATCGTGCAAATCAAGGCAAGAAAACCGCCTCTGAGCAGGAGGAACATCAATCCACTTCCGGTGAGCAATTGCGAGATAGGTATGGAGGTGAAAATATACTGCCATCTCGGAATGAGGCCGATTGCAAGTCCTGTATAATCAACCTGCCAGTTAAAGATGCCGCCGACCAGGGCCTGGGATATTCCAGCAACGATGAACAAGCCGACACCAGAGCCGATGCCCCATTTTGACACAACTTCATCCATGAACAGGATCAGGACTCCGCCAATGCAAATCTGTATGAAGATGAGCCAGGTTAACGTGCCTATAGAAATGCCCAGCGCACCAGCCAGCGCCACATCGGGTCGCAGATATCCGCCCACTATCTGCGGTACGGTCTCCAGGATGATCATGACGAATACAAGAAGCTTCTGTACTCCTTGAAATATCGCCTGATCGCTGGGATTGCTTAGGTCTAACTTGATGATATCTGCGCCGACGAATAGTTGCAGGATGATTGAGGCTGTGACGATTGGCCCTATGCCTAATAACACAATTGAGCCGGAGGCACCTGCCATGATCGCCCTGTACATAGCGAACAGGTCCTGTGATTCTGGGGCGAGACCAAACAGGGGAACATTCGTAAGTGCAAAATAGATTAAGAGTATCGCAGCGGTCCACATCAGTTTACTTCTGAGATGGACATGCCCTTCAGGCCGTTTCACTGTTGGCAGGCGATTAAGAAGGGGCTCTAAACGATCCTTGATACCTGCTTCGTCCGTCATTTTCACCTCACTTGGCGAGGACGCATTTGCCACCCGCGCCCTCTATTTTGCTTTTCGCGCTCTTGGAAAATTCACTTGCTGTGATGACCAGCTTTTTCGTCACCTTGCCACCGCCGAGCACTTTGTCTACGCCAATCTTGCCAACGTCAATGTGAATTGTCCCACTCTTTCCTTTCGCCATTTTTGCAGAAAGCAGGTCACCAGAAATCTGGTCAAGCATGCCAACATTTATGGTCGCCTTTTTGCTGATAACTTTAAGCGGCCGCTTGAAGCCGTATTTTCCGAAAGATCTGCCTTCTTGTAATGCCCTGACAAAGTGATGTTTGCAGCCTCCCGCCCTTCCTCTGCCACCCCTGCTGCCAGCGCCCCTGCGTTTCTTATGCTTGCCAGCGCCAAAGGTTCTCGATCCCCTGAATTTCTTGGTCTTCTGCCGTACCATTTTACCATCACCGCATCTGCTTGATCAGCGCGTTAATCTCCTCGCCATAGAATCCAAGCGCTCCGCCTTGTTGGAAGGTTTTCTTAATCCCTCTATGACCTTTACGCGGGGGGTGAAGCCTGAATACCGGCGTAAGCCTTGGGACGTCTTTGAGTGCTGCTTTTTTCTCACACACGGCCTTGGCGAAATCCTCTATTGATTTATACTTCGTGTTTTCTTTTACATATTCATCCGTAAGTGGGGCGCCGCCGACAAGTTCGCCCCTCTCTCGAAGAATAAGGGCGAGCGAGTCTGCGTTGATATTCCCCCATGCCACATAATCTTTCACTTTTTGAATCATACCCTTGTAGTTTGGCGTTTCATCTACTATGGCGCAATGGTTAACCCTATTAAGGCGCAACATTTTTAGCGTATCTTGCACTTCTTGGCTGATATTAACGCTACCCCTCAGTCTGATTACCGCGTACATTTTAACGCCTCATCATCGCAGTTTGTTTAAGCGCTTCATAGGTGGCTTTGGCGAAGTTCAAGGTGGTTCTGGTCTTTCCCCTAGTTTCGGTCCAAACATCCTTAATGCCCGCCAGTGTCAGCACTTTTTTAGCGGTTTCGCCTGCAGCTATTCCCAGTCCATGTGGTGCTGGCTTAAGCGTGACCATGGCGCTACCCGCTTTTCCTTTGACCTCAAATGGGACGCTATGTGGCTGTTCACATCCGCACTCCCAGGAGCCACAACCTCTCTTAACCGGGATGAGATTAAGTTTGGCATCGCAGATCGCCTTTTTGATGGCAGGTCCCACCTGCACGTCCTTACCACACCCTACTCCAACATAGCCATCATAATTCCCCACGACCACCGTTGCTCTAAACTTCACCCTGCGCCCGGAATCGGTCATCCGTTGAACCATGTTGATATCCAGAACTTCATCCACCAGCTCTGGTAGCAGAGTGTCTATAATCTGGGGCTCCTTCAGAGGCAATCCAGAGGCGGACACCTCATCTAAAGAGGAAATTTGTCCTTCTTGGACCAATTTACCCAGTTTGGTCTTTGGTATCCAGATTCCTTCACCAAATTCCATGATATCTACTCACCCTTTTTGGCAAATTCGCTCAATATTTTTTTCTTGATTTTGTCAAAGTGATTTGGCATCTTGGCAATATGCTCTCCTCTAATTCGCTCATCGCTCGGAAATATGGATGGGTCGTGTGGAACCTTCATCCCGGCATCAATTATGCCCTTCAGCGTGGCATAAATCCTAGTACCACTCCGTGATGAGTGTAGGCCGATGTCCAGCACGCCATTCTTATGTCCTTTCTTCAATGCCCTTAGACCGAATAACAATCCCGTTAGATACGCTGTGGGTGTGTTCCCGGTCGCTCCTTCATATCCAAATTTTTGAAGCTCCGTTGATGTTGCCGATGCCAAGACGACATCTCCCTTTTCGCTGGGCGATATGAGTTGCACTCTCATGTGCCTCGGACTTTTTCGCACCACCACTCGTGGCTTTTGCGATAATAGCAATTTAAGCCTCTGACGATAGTTCGTCCTGTGTTCTCTTCTGCGCCTGAACTGAATCCGGTGCCTTGGACCTTTTGCCATTTTATGTCTCCTTGATAAGCCCTACACTTTCTAGGTGGGTGTTTAGGTGTGCGACGCTTCTAAACTCCCCGCCCTTTGCTTTATTGTAGAGTTTGCGATATGTACTTGCGTCTATTGTACCCTCGTCCCTAAGCGTTTTCAGTCTGCGCCTGAGGGCTCTAATGCGTTTCATCCACTGCTCCTTCTTCGGCATCCTGGCGCCCTTTGCACCCCTCCTGCTACCATGCCCTTTCCTATGTCCGTACTTGCGCTTTGCCATTTTCGCTCGTGCCCGTCCCTTGCTGACACCCTTCTCGGGTTTTCGTTTGATGACTCCTTCCTCGATTAGGGCGCGAATATCAGCGCGCGTAATTGCAGCTGCAATATCCTCCGCTCTTTTACCATCCATCCATACCCGTGTTTCACCTATGCCAAGAATCTCAGCAGCCATTCTCCTTTGGTTGGATAGGTCTACCATGTCACTCCTTCCTCATTGGATTTAATATCTTGATGCCAAGCTCTTCCGCTCTTTCTTCTATATCCAATCGCTTCTTGATGCCGACCTTGCTGCTAACCCTAGCAGCCTGCGTAGTTGCATCGACTTTTTCAACATCGCTGGGCCTGTGTACCAAGACCTCTTCATAGCCCGATGGATGCAGTCCTCTCACCTCTTTTGGACTTCTGTACCCTATCTGCACCAATGCCCCTTTTGCGGCTATTCCTCTGCGCAACTTGTTGTGAAGTCCTCTGGGACGTCTCCAACTCTCGCCGACCTTCTTTTTCTTGTGCGAATCATGGCGTCTAAAGGCGGGTTTTTTGCTTTTTTGTCTTTTTCTCACCTTGAGGAGGCGTTCTTTAATATCCGAGAGTGCTTTGACGGGTTTCTTTGCTGCTTTCTTCTTGGGTGCCCTCTTTTTTGCGGGTGCCTTCTTCTTTACTACCCTCTTTTTAACTGCAGGCTTAACCTCTTCCGCTGCCTTTTTGATGTTCTTTGCCATAGATGCGTTAATGCCCTTGACGGTCACGAGATCATCTAGTGAGGCTTGTTGAATGCTCTCTACAGAGGTAAATCCTGCCTGATATAGTGCAGCAGATTTTGCTTTGCCCAGTCCCTTTATTTTAGGAAGTCCCTTAACCGCCCTAGCCATCTCTCATTCCTCTACTACATATATCCCGTCTTGGAATACCCGGGGATCAAACCTCTTGATTCTGGTCGCCTGCTCGATATTCGCAGCGGTTTGGCTGACCATCTCTTTGTCAATGCCTGTAACGATTACTTCGTCACCACTAACCTGGACGTTTGAATTGCCCAAGATCTTCGCTCTTCTTGGTTTTCTCTCTCCCAAGAAATTGCTAATCGACACCACATCGCCCATGACCTTCACCTGGATGGGGAAGTGCGAGTAAACGATCCTCAATTTACGTTCAAACCCTTCGGTTACGCCCATCATCATATTCCTGATATGCGAGGCAAACGTGCCCATGATTGCCCTCTCCCTCCTTCTGGGGATTTCAGTGCTCACCACTATCTCCTTGTCCTTCTCTTCAATGCTAATTCTAGGGAAATCAAGCTCGCGTTGCAACTCTCCTTTTGGACCGGAGACCTTGATAAGCTTCCCTTCTATTTCAACGTTCACGCCCTCTGGGATTGGTACTATCTCTTTAGATTCCTTCATCATCTTCACCTAAAATACGTACGCGAGAAGTACGCCTCCTGTGCCCCTCTTCTTAGCCTCTTTATGAGACATGACTCCTTCGGGAGTGGAGAGTATGAGGACCCCA
>JAUWXC010000044.1 GCA_030616565.1 Methanocellales archaeon
AGGTGATGCCATCCGCATCGTTATGGGATATAACTCGCACGTAATCAGAGGTGGCAAGTCTTCGCGCAGCATCCCTTGCTACCGCATCCAGCTTTTCGATCATGCTCATCTTGAAATTAACATTCTAGCCATCTTCAAGTCGTAAACCCACTCTTCAGGAAGCACTTTCTCGCGTTTATAATACTTGATCAGTCTCCTTATCCTTGACTCAATGTCCTGAAAAGCCTTCTTATTGTGCAGGTCCTTGGGGTTCTGGTCTAGGTGCGTTTTCAGATCTATCGCTCTGAGAATCAACCTTTGCAAATCCTCCGGGATTTTGGGACCCACCTTGTTCTCCTTGAGAATCTGAACTATCTTTTTTCCCGTTGCCTCTTTTACATCCGGGGCGCCATATCTATCCCTGAGCACTATCCCTATTTCGCTGGACGTTTTGCCTTGCCCCCTCAGCTTGAGAACTGTCTTTTCGATCTCCTTGGCGTTGAGCTCCAACCCTTCTGGTGTTTCAAGCTTTCTGGATTTTGTCCTTGCTTTTCTTTTTTTCGTAGTTTGTGCCATGACCATGTGACTCTTTCCTCTGACTCTTCCTCTATGATTAAAACGATGGAATACGTAATACAATTACATTCGTTAAATATCTTTTGCGCTAATCCACTTCACAAACTTCTTCAGCGCCTTACATCTGTGCGATACTTTATTTTTTTCCTCTGTGCTCAGTTCTCCAAACGTCCTGTCATCATAAAGGAATATCGGGTCATATCCGAAGCCGTGCTCTCCCCTAATTTCACGTGCAATCCTGCCATTGGCGACGCCGGTGAATGTGATTGAATCCTCGCCGGGTTCGCAGTATCCGACTGCTGACTTGAAATACGCCTCCCTATTCTTCTTGTCGGACATCAGTCCCAATATCCCTTTATTTCCGATTGTTTTGAACACGTACGCAGAATAGGGACCGGGGAACCCCCTTAAAGCGGGGATAAACAGCCCAGCATCCTCTACGATGACGGTCTTGTTCAATGCTCTGGAGGCGCACTCTGCGCCGTATTTTGCTATCGTCTCTAGGTCATCGGACTGCAGCTCGGGATATTCATACCTGATTTGCTGAATTTTTATGTCAAACTCCTTGCACAATGCCTTCGCCTCTTTCGCCTTTCCCATGTTGCTGGTCACGAAATGGATGGTCTTCATAGCCGCTCCGTCCTGTATCTGCCCCTGCTTTCAATCTCTTTTACCCTTTGCAAGACATCGTCTGCGCCCCCAAATGTCTTTCTATATCCTTTGACGAACGCCTTGATCAACGTCTCATGTCCCTCATGCGTGCTCTCAAACGTCTGGAATAGCACGTGCACGTCTACGCCCCTTGCCTCAGTGCTTTGGTCAAAATATGCCAGTCCAAAATCGATTAAGTAGATGCGTTCCCCTGATAAAATCATATTTGACGTCGTCAAATCCCCGTGAACGATGCCGGTTGTATGGAGGCGTCCTACAAGCTCGCCAACGCGCTCGCTCAGCCCGGCATCCAGCCCTTGCTTCAATTGCGCGCCATCGATGTATTCCATTCGTATCTCGCAGTTCATCACATCATATATGATGGGCGTTGGAACGCCTGATTTGCGTGCCTCAGCGATCAATTTAGTTTCAATCTTCGTCCTTTCCCTGCGAAGGCGCCCGTCTATTTCTTTCACTCTATATCTCTTGGGGACCCTGCTCTTTACGATAACGCCATCGCGTAACTCGATCGTTGCCTCGGCACCGCTTGTTTTGAACGTTACCTTCTTCATATCCACCCCACCTCGACTTCGTCCGGCCTGTAATTTGGGCGAACTGCAGAACTCTCAACCGGGAGTGTTGCCCCGCTTTCAAGCATGAGCAATCCTGTGTACGCGATCATAGTGCCGTTGTCCTTCATGAACTCCTTGTCCGGGGCGAAGAATTTCGCACCCCTGTCCCGGCACATCGTATTCAGCATCTCCTTCAGCCTGGAGTTTGCGCCGACCCCTCCGGTCAGCAGGGCATCATCTTTTCCCGTGTGCGCCAGCGCCCTCTCCGTCACCTCCACGAGCATGGCAAATGCCGTCTCTTGAAATGAGTGACAAACGTCTTCTAAGGATGCATGCGCTAAAGCATCTTTTGCCGCCGTGGTCAATCCTGAAAACGAGAAGTCCATGCCCTTGACCACATATGGCAGTGGTATGTAATGCTTCGCATTTTTCGCGCTCTCTTCGATCTTGGGACCTCCAGGATGCGGGAAGCCGGCATGCCGTCCAAATTTGTCAAGCGCATTGCCGATTCCTATATCTAGTGTCTCACCGAAAATCCTGTATTTGCCATCTCTGTAGGAGAGCACTTGGGAGTTGGCTCCGCTTACGTAGAGTGTTACCGGGTCTGCCACATTGCAGAGCCATCTGCCGATTTCGACGTGCGCTATGCAGTGATTGACCCCTATCAGTGGAACGTTCAGGGACAGCGAGAGCGCTCTTGCAGCCGTAGCTACGGTTCTGAGACATGGGCCAAAGCCAGGGCCAATGGAAAAGGCGACAGCGGACATCTCTGCTTTATTTTCACCTTCAGCCAAAACATCGCGAATTACGCGCTCTATCTGAGATGCGTGATGCTGGGCTGCCGCTCTTGGATGCAGCCCCCCTTCCACAGGGCGGTAAGACGACTCGGCACTGGCTATGATTCTGTTTTGATCTACGATGGCGGCACTCAGATTCCAGGCCGTCCCCTCTATTCCTAAAACGGATTTACTCTTTCTGCGCATCGGGCACAACTTCAGGTTTTTTGGACTTAAACTCCGAATAACCACACTTGCCACACGATAGGCGGTCGCCGTGTTCTGCTAAAAAAACGCCGGCGCCGCAACGCGGACATGCCTGCCTCTTTCTTTTTATGGCATCACCACTGATTTCGTAAAACTTGTTGATCATGTTTTGTCTCCCTTGGCCTCTGCTTTAGCAGCCCCCTCTTTGGGTTTTTTGACCTCTTCCTTGACCTTCTCTGGCTTAGCCCCTTCTTTAACTTCCTCAGGTTTGCCTTCGACTTTCTTTTCCTCTAGCTTTTCTACTTTGGTGACCTCTTCTTTTTTGGTTTCTTCTGGCTTCTCTGGTTTTTCTGCTTCCTCGGCTTTGCCCTCGATTTTCTTTTCCTCTTCTTTGGGTGCTTCAGCCTCCTCCTTGACTTCCTCTAGCTTTTCCGCCTTAGCGACCTCTTCTTTTTTTACCTCTTCTGGCTTCTCTGGCTTGACTTCTTCAGCTGCTTCCCCCTCATCTGGCTTTTCTACTTTAGCAGCCTCTTCTTTTGGCGCCTCTGGCTTCTCTGGTTTTGCTTCTTCCTTGACTTTCTTTGGCTTTTCCGCTTTAGTTACCTCTTCTTTTTTGACTTCTTCCTTAGCTTCTTCAACTTTCTCCTCGACTTTCTCCTCTTTTGTCTCTTCTTTAGCCTCTTCTGGTGTCTTCTCGACCTCTTTAGCAACCTCTTCTACCTTGGGGGCGTTGCGCTGGACTATGTAGGCGCGCTCGATACTGTCAAGCTGTTTTTTGGACTTGTAGAGCTTTGCATAGCCGTGCGTCTTTCTTCTGCCGAACTCGCTTCTCATTCGTTCGATAATTATCAGTTCTGGCTTTGCATTCAGCATGGCGGCCAATTTGTTTTTTACATCCTCTCTGGCAGGTGTAGGTCCTTCGTGGTTTACATCAAACCATATCTCTTGTCTTTTTAATAATGGATTCGTCTTTTTCTCTATAACCTCGATTTCCACGAATCTCCCTCCATTTGTTGGAGCAATGCTCTTGCTTCATCTTTCTTAGCGCTCGTGACATTCACTACTACTACGCCTTCATTCGGCTGCCCATATATGACGACGGATGAGGGCGGGGCAATGATGACCGCGGGCAAGGCAGCAAGATCTTCTTCACCATGAACGAAGACCCTGATGGGTCTGTCTGATTTCATGGCCTCCTGTATTATGAGGATTAATTCTTCTGTGATTTTCCCGGCCGGATTGGATACTGATTTGATGATGAACTCGGGCACCTTTGTGCCTTCAATCATTTCCTTTGGAGCTGGCTTTCGCATGACCATTTCGTCTACGATGCCGATGTCGGGAATTGTGCCCGATCTGATCAGGTAAAACGTCACAACATCGCCGACAGAGATGATTTTGGTGGGAGATGCAAAATCACGCTTGGCATCTTCTATACACGCCGTTTCATTGCCTTTGTAGAGGGTGCCGAACGGCTTTTTTAGTTCTTCCCGTAGTTTTTCTGGCAGGTGTAACGTCACGTTATCGCACCCTCAATGCGTATTTGCCTTTTTTGGTGATGTCCATCTTTTTCGCAATCTCTGACTTTTCCGGATCGATGATGATGACATATCCCATCCAGTCAGTGGTCAGCGTGTTGGGGCCGCACTCACAGGTGGCGCCCTTTACAATTCTGTGGCATTCCTTGCAAGCTTTTTCCGTCATTTTGCTTCTTCCTCAGACTCCTTTTTGCGCTTCTCCTCAAGCCACTCGAGTTTGCCCAATGCAGTCTGACGCATGGTCAATCCAATCTTGCTCTCCCTCGGCTCATGCTCGTTTAAGCTGACTGCCACAATTCTCGCCCTGACGCTGTCGCCCTCGGCCAGCGACCTGCCGCTTTCCTTGCCAACCAGTCTTGCGTTTTTTTCGTCGTACGATATATAATCATCAGCGATTTGACTGACGTGAAGCAAACCATCCAAAGGACCAAGGCAGATAAACGCACCAAACTCGGCGACTTCCACGATATCTCCTTCTATAACTCCCTGCATCTCGGGTACGTATACAAGTGCATCAAACGTTGCGGTATAATATACTCCTCCGTCTCCTGCGAGAATGCGCCCCCCTTCGATATCCACGACCTTTGTCACTGCTACGATGGAGCCGAGCGTTTTGTCCACTCTGCCTTCCAGTTTTTCCTCAAGTACCTCTTTAATGACGTCCCCTATCTTGCTGCCCAGTTTCTCTGGAGGTATTCTGACCGTATCGACAAGTCTCATCTCTTTGTACATGTAAGCCCCCTATCCTATCATGACGCTATTTATTTTTAACCCACACTTAGCCGTTTTTTCTGTCGTAAATATATGGTGGTTATGCCATTCTTCTTTAACTGTCTCTTTAACGCGACATCATTTGTGAGGACGGCAACGTTCATATCCTTTGCCATTTGCATGATTGCATCATCTGCTTCCTTCTTACTTTCAACGATTTGGCATCGTGGTATCAGCAATAAGGCGACGGATGCCGCGGTTTTGTCTTTGCCCTTTGCATGCGCCTGCAACGTTTCCAGTTCTTTGATGACCGGTCTTGGTATCAGGAATTGGTTGTATCCCAGTCTTTCCAGTTCGGAGAATACATCGACGCCGAACTGCCCGGGAATCATCAGCGCGTTGGAGTCGAGAATCACCTTCATTCTTTTAGTACCCCTACGCCTATAAGGCGCCATCTGGCACCGATTTGTCTGCCAATCGCGATTCTGGAGCCGACCTTTGCGCACACGGGGCGCTTCAATTTGACTTCGGCTTCGCCCCCTCTCGCAGAAGAAACGATGCCTACAGTGGTGGCAGTTCCTACATTGAGCATTAAGGGTTCGCTTGTCCTGATAGGCGTGACCTCTGCCTCATCTGTGGCGCCAACGACCCTTTCGAGCAATTGTACATCCATGGTGAAGATATCCCAGACTGGCGGGAGCGAGCCTGGGTGACCTGCTACCTGTCCTACCAGTGTGTCGCTTTTTGTCATCGCCGGGTCCAGAGTGGTTCCAACGCCCAACAAACCACCGGGTGCTGCCTCTTTTACGTTCTTCCCTCCCACCTTCATCGTCGTAATCTCAGTGTTAATCGGCTTCCAGCTCGTTTTGCCCTCAAAATCTATTTTCCTGCCAGGCTTGACCTCGAGCTGGTCTTTGGTCCTTAGGCGTCCCTGGCTTAGCGAGCCGCCAATGACCCCACCGAGGATTTTATCTGGTGGTGTGCCGGGTTTGTTGACGTCAAACGAGCGGGCGATGAACATTTGCGCGGGTTTGTCCAAATCGCGTTTTGGCGTGGGTATGTTCTTCTCGATTGCCTTGACCAATACATCGGTGTTCGTGCCCTGCTGTGCTGAAATCGGTATGATGGGTGCATTTTCCGCAATGGTGCCCTTTACGAACTCCTTAATCTGATGATAGTGCTTTATGGCATCTTCTCTTGATACGAGATCGATTTTGTTCTGAACGATTACGATGTTTTTGATGCCGATTATATCCAGTGCCATCAGGTGTTCCTTGGTCTGGGGCTGCGGGCAGGGTTCTGTTGCA
The DNA here is from genome assembly GCA_030616565.1 of Methanocellales archaeon. Classification (GTDB taxonomy): domain Archaea; phylum Halobacteriota; class UBA148; order UBA148; family JAUWXC01; genus JAUWXC01. The sequence goes on from JAUWXC010000044.1 coordinate 6,318, forward strand.
GCGATTACGAGCACGGCGCCATCCATGATGGCGGCTCCTGATAGCATCGTTGCCATCAGCGTTTCATGACCGGGCGCATCGACAAAGGAGACGGTGCGAAGCTCCTCTGTTTCCGA
>JAUWXC010000097.1 GCA_030616565.1 Methanocellales archaeon
CCCACCTACGGGAGCGTAGTCCCGTGCCGCTTAATTGGCGGCTTGCATGAATGGAACAATGAGAGCCCTACTGTCCCTAGCCAGAAACCGGTGAACTTTACATCCCAGTGCAGAGTCTGGGGACCCCTAATGGGAAGTGAAGACCCCGTGGAGCTTTACTGCAGTCTGTCGTTGGGTTGTGGCTTTAGATGTACAGCGTAGGTAGGAGGCATCGATCCGTTCTCGTCAGGGAACGGGGAGTCAACAATGGGACACTACCCTTCTGAAACTACGACTCTTACTTCCTCGGAAGAACACCGAGAGGTGGGAAGTTTTGCTGGGGCGGCAAGCCCTTGAAAATATATCAAGGCCGCCCTAAGTTTGGCTCAAGCGGGTCAGAAATCCGCTGAAGAGCGCAAGAGCATAAGCCAGCCTGATGTGATTTCGCATAGCAAGAAATCACGAGACGAAAGTCGGGTCTAGCGAACCAATACGCCTCCTTGGTGGGGGCTATTGATGACAGAAAAGCTACCCCGGGGATAACAGAGTCGTCACCGGCAAGAGCACATATCGACCCGGTGGCTTGCTACTTCGATGTCGGTTCTCTCCATCCCGGCCGTGCAGCAGCGGCCAAGGGTGAGGTTGTTCGCCTATTAAAGGGGATCGTGAGCTGGGTTTAGACCGTCGTGAGACAGGTCGGTTACTATCTGTTAGGGGTGTGTTGAGGTCTGAGGGGAAGTTGCCTTTAGTACGAGAGGAACAGGGCAACGGTGCCTCTAGTTTATCGGCTGTCCGACAGGGCATTGCCGAGCAGCCACGCACCAGTGGATAAGTGCTGAATGCATCTAAGCACGAAACCACCCTCAAAAAGAGACCTCTTAAGGACATTCTTAGAAGAAGAGTTTGATAGGGTCGGGATGTAAGCGCCAAGGCAACGAGGCGTTCAGTCCGCGACTACTAACGTCCATGCCAGTTATCTGAGCTCGGGCGATATTCGGGTCGTTGAAATTCTTTCGAATATGCCACGGTACACGGTTTTCTTGCGCCAAGGTGGCGGAATGGCTAACGCAGCCGCCTGCAGACAAACTTTTAAAAAGTTTGATCAAAGGGCAGATAGCGGCTTTTTGCCGGTTCAATTCCGGTCCTTGGCTTCTGAGATTCTCGAAACGAAGTGGAGAGAATCGAGGCTTAGAAAATCCCTTTGGGATTTTCGATTGTTGAGGTAATAAAATTCACGTATGAGGTCATGACGGCCATAGCTACGGGGAAACTCCTGGTCTCATCCCGAACCCAGAAGATAAGCCCGTACACGTTCCATGTGGTACTAAAGTGCGCGAGCCTTTGGGAAGCACGGATCGCTGTCATGACCACCCTCTTTTCGTCGAAAGTTATAACCACCATAATGCGGTAGAACAATTTGGTGTTAGCTTGAAGGCATGCATCATGTGTGGGGGAGTTGGCACTAGGCTACGCCCACTTACATTTGAGAGACCCAAGTCCAATATTCCTCTTTTGAATAAACCGTCGATAGAACATTTAGTCGAGCAATTATCTGCCAAGGGATTTGATGACATAGTGATAACCTTGGGATATCTTGGGGAGAAAATTGAAGAATATCTCGGAGATGGCTCGATTTTTGGCGTATCGATCAAGTACGTGTATGAGAAAAAAAGACTTGGTACTGCCGGCAGTGTGAGGAATGCGAAGAAGTATCTGGAGGATGCACCTTTTTTGGTCGTCGGAGGGGATCATGTACTTGACTTGAATCTGCGGGAGTTTTATCATTTTCATAAGCAATGCGATGGCATCATCACAGTAGGTCTTATCCCCATCGATGATCCGAAGGAATACGGCATAGCAAGCATAGACGTGAGCAATAGAATCACCAGATTCAGGGAGAAACCACCTCCAGGACAGATATTCAGCAATTTAGCAAGTACGGGAATCTATGTATGTGATCCAGAGATGTTTGACTGGATACCAGAGGGACGATACGATTTTGCTAAGGGCTTGTTTCCAGCTTTGCTGCGAGCTAACGAGCCCATATATGGATGGCTGGCAAGAGGGCCCTGGACCGATTTAGGGAATCCAAGGGATTATAGGGCGGCATCGAAATGGATGCTCGAAAATCTGCAGGGCACCGAGATAGCAGGGCATTTGCGCCTCGAGGGAGCGAGATTGATGGGACCGATGGTACTAAAGCACAACGTCTCGCTTGGATCAAACTCTGCCATCATCGGGCCGGTGGTGATTGGTGAGAACACGAAAATTGGGGCTAACGTTTTAATTGGCCCTTATACCACGATTGGGGAAAATTGCGAGATCCAGGACAACTCACAGGTTTTATCCTCGTACGTCTACAAGGGCATTCGGATCGGGAGCAATACGTCTGTATGTGGTGCGATAATTGATAATGACACCATCATAGGAAACAAGTGTACGCTTGAAAATGGAACAGTTATCGGTCCCAGAGTTAAGGTTCAGGACAAAGTAACCATCCATTCAGATGTCTTAATCTGGCCCGAGGTCCTCATAGAATCTGGAAAAGAGATACGGAAAGATGTGTTGAACAAGGCATTCGAAACTTCCACTACCAGCTCATAGGTCTAAAATGGAGTTTTTTATCTCGTCTTTGTCCACTGCAGCTGCATCGATCACGCTCTTTCTCACCAATATTTCTGCATCCGACCGGAGCGCCAGTGCAATACAATCGCTTGGTCTTGCATCTAATTCTTTCTTACTTCCATCCATCTGGACGATTAAACGTGCATAATAGATGCCATCATCTAGGTCATCGATTATCACGCCATCAATCCTGGCATTCAGGCTTTCCAGCAACGAAACCACGAGGTCATGGGTCATCGGTCTTGGTGGGGTTTCATTGCGCAATGCGCCGCTAATCGAGATGGCCTCGCTGATTCCTATATAGATAGGTATCATTTTGTCCTCGTATCCAAGCATGACCACAGGTGTGGCTCCCGAAGGAGAGGATGTCATATATACGCCTTTAACGGTGACTGCAATCGTGTCGCTCATCTCTTGTCTATGGAGTCATCGGAGTATATGAATCTGTTCCACAACTGAAAATTTTAAGGCATCTTGAGCCGTTGTGATATTGGTGATGAAATGTCAAAAGTGCTGATGATCATAGCCCCTAAGAATTTCAGGGATGAAGAATTTCAAGAGTCATTTGACGCATGCAAAAAGGCTAACTTTGATGTGATAATTGCGAGTGTGACAACCGATACATGTGTTGGCATGTTCGGAGCCAGAGTTACGCCGGATCGTAGTGTAGACGAGGTTGATGCAAGCCAATTTGATGCAGTCATCATCGTCGGAGGTGCTGGCACTCCTGTTCTGAAGCAGTACCCCAAGGTGCTACAAGTAATTCAGAACGCAGCAGAGCAAAACAAGGTTCTGGCAGCGATTTGTCTTGGACCGATCGTGCTCGCCAAAGCTGGTGTACTAAAAGGAAAGAGGATAACGGTATTTTCGTCTGGTGTTTCTGAAATCAAGAACGGCGGAGCAGAATACGTGCCGGAGCCCGTGGTCGTCGACGGAAATTTGATAACTGCCGATGGTCCCAATGCGGCTGCTAAGTTC
>JAUWXC010000111.1 GCA_030616565.1 Methanocellales archaeon
GCAACTTCCTTACTTTTTGTGCAAGATGGACTTTATGTGCAAAGCCCCACGGAACGTCAGGTTTATATAGAAGCATTAGTCTATTTTTCTGTCCGCAAAAGGATTTTGAGGTGATTTAGAATGGTAGGACAACAAGCAGGACAATTGGCTGGACAGCCCATATTGATTCTAAGAGAGGGCAGCCAGAGGACAAGGGGCAGAGAAGCCCAGAGCATGAACATCATGGCTGCAAGAGCCGTCGCAGAGGCGGTCAGGACGACCCTGGGTCCGAAGGGCATGGACAAGATGCTAGTCGATAGCCTAGGTGATGTCGTTATCACGAATGATGGGGCGACTATTCTCAAGGAAATGGATATCGAACATCCCGCGGCAAAGATGATGGTGGAAGTGGCAAAGACGCAGGATGATGAGGTTGGCGATGGAACTACGACCGCAGTAGTTCTCGCCGGAGAGTTGCTCAAAAAGGCAGAATCGCTCTTGGATCAAGATATACATCCAACGGTCATCGCATCTGGATATAGGCACGCCTCGGCCAAGGCAAAGGAGATTCTGGGTGAGATAACGAGTAAGGTTGCTGCGGAAGACGAGGAATTGCTGAAGAAGATAGCAACAACGGCCATGATCGGAAAAGGTGCAGAGGCAACAGGGGATAAACTGACCGAACTCTGTGTCAAAGCGGTCAAGGCAGTCGTACAAGAGGATGGTTTGGTGGATGTTGACGATGTCAAAGTCGAGAAAAAGGTTGGTGGCAGCATCGGCGACTCTGAGTTGGTCGAGGGCATGATAATTGATAAAGAAAGAGTGCGTTCTGATATGCCGAAGAAAGTGGAGAATGCGAAGATCGCTCTGGTCGATTCTGCACTGGAGATCGAGAAGACTGAGGTGGATGCGAAAATAGAGATTACATCTCCTGAGCAGATGCAGGCATTCCTTGCCGAAGAGGAGCGCATGTTGAAGAGCATGGCGGATGCCATCAAGGGTAGCGGCGCAAACGTCGTATTCTGCCAGAAGGGCATTGACGATTTGGCGCAGCACTATCTCGCCAAGGCTGGTATTTTAGCCGCGAGAAGGGTCAAGGAATCTGACATGAAGAAACTCGCCAAGGCGACAGGGGCAAAAATAATCTCCAACATCCAAGAGATCGGCAAGGATGACCTAGGATATGCAGGACTTGTCGAGGAACGGACAATCGGCGAGGACGAAATGACATTTGTGGAAAAATGCAAGAATCCCAAGGCAGTTTCCATCATGCTCAGGGGCGGAACAGAGCATGTCGTCGATGAGCTCGAGAGGGCTATGCACGATGCATTATGCGTCGTAGGCGTAGCCGTGGAGGATGGTACTTTTGTTGTCGGTGGAGGCGCTGCCGAGATGGAACTGGCATCGAAACTGAGGAAGTATGCCCCGACAGTCGGCGGCAGAGAGCAGCTGGCCATAGAAGCGTTCGTAGATGCGATGGAGGTCGTTCCCAGGACGTTGGCAGAGAGCGCCGGAGTCGACCCGATAGATGCATTGGTGGAGCTGCGCGCAGAGCATGAAAAGGGGAACAAATACGCAGGGCTGAACGTGCATACAGGCAAAGTTACCGATATGCAGAAGATAGGCATCATAGAGCCTGCACGAATAAAAACGCAGGCCATTGGCTCTGCAGCTGAGGCAGCGATAATGATTTTGCGGATAGATGACGTGGTCGCAGCTGGCAAGCTAAAAGAGGGGGCGGGTGCTGGCGGTCCTCCAGGAGGAATGGGGTACTAGCCACACCTTTTCCTATTTTTAATTTTTGTAATCCGTCACTTTCGATGTATCGGTTCCCCTGTTTTTATCCCGATACCGATACTATTTTTACACCTCAATCCTCTTCGTCACTGGATTGTAGATGCATGTGGGGTCTTCCTCGAAGAAGTCGTCCTTGAAGAACCATGCCTTCTGCCTGCAGCCTCCGCATACGTCCTTATAATCGCAGATGCCGCACTTGCCCTTCAGCAACGTTTCCTTTCTGCGCAACTCGCACAGCAACTTGCACGGATTTTCATTCCAGATTTCGTTGAAGGTTTGCTTCCGAAGATTTCCGACGGTCTTGTGAGGGGCGAAATGGCATGGGTTGACGTTGCCAAGGTAATCGACGTTTGCCACCTTGTTTCCTATGGAGCATCCTCCCGAGATCTTCAACAGTTCCCTCACAACATCCACGCGCTCTGGGTCCTCTTTTTTCAGCCTCTCCAAAATATAAACGCCATCCATCGGCGAATCTGTGGTTAGGATTTCGATATCTTTACCTCTTAGCTCGATGGCCCGATCATACAGGCACTTGAGCACTTCAACCCTCTGCGCCTTCGTGACATCTTGGGCTACGATGTTTTCTCCTCTGCCAGTAGGAACCAAATGATACAAACAGAATCGCGGGACTCCCATCTTTACTGCCAAATCCAGCAGCGCAGGCACCTGATTCCAGTTATCTTTTGTGATGGTGATTCTGATGCCCGTTCTCAGTCCTGCACCCATGGCATTCTTTATACCATCTATTGACATCTGCCAAGCGCCCTGAATGCCCCTAAACCCATCGTGAATCTCGGGCGTTGCAGCATCAATGCTGATGCCAACATAGCGCACATCTGCGTCCTTCAATTTCTGCGCGACCTCTGGTGTGATTAAGGTGCCATTCGTCGAAATGACGGTGCGCAGCCCAACGTCTTTCGCGTGATGAGCCAGTAGAAAGAAATTCTTGCTCATAAGCGGCTCGCCGCCAGTAAAAATGAGCATTGGAATCCCTAACCCTACAAGCTCATCAATAAACCGAATGCCTTCATCCAGCGTCAATTCATCGGGATGTGGTCCGGGCGCTGCGCTGGCATAGCAGTGCTCGCACCTAAGGTTGCACGCCCGTGTGATGTTCCACATCACAACTGGTTTTCTTTCCGAGGAGAATCTGATCAAATCATCCGGCGCTTCCGCCGCAGCCATTTCCTTTGCCCTGAGGGCGGCCCATACCGTCGCCTTGTCGGCCAGAATCTTGGAGAATATGATCACTTTACTACCTCCAGCTCATCCAGCAAATCCTTGAAGGTAAACTTTTTTGGCAACATATCTACGTGAATGTTGTTGTTCTCTAAAGCCTCTGCTGTTGGAGTTCCTATCGCAGCAACGGTCTTCCTGTTCACGACCCCTATCACCTCATTTTTCTTGCCTAAATCTTCCGCCGTTTTGAGAAAATTGGCAACCGTCATCGCGCTTGTAAATACAA
>JAUWXC010000096.1 GCA_030616565.1 Methanocellales archaeon
CATAGACATAGCACTGGCTCAATTGAAATCAGAGGGTCGAGCGATCATCACAAGGGTATCGGACGAGCAGCTGGATGCGCTGCGGAAAGCATCCAAGGTGGAGCATCATCCGCATGCAAGGATAGCGATTCTCCGGAAAAAGAAGAGGACATATACAGGCGGGGCTGTCGGCATCATCGCTGCGGGAACCGCTGACATTCCGGTTGCCGAGGAGGCCAGGATCATCGCAGAGGAGATGGGCTGCAAGGTCATTACCGCGTATGACGTGGGCGTCGCGGGCATTCATCGACTCTTTCCAGAACTGGGCAAGATGGTTGACGCTGGCATGGATGCGCTCATAGTTGCAGCTGGCAGGGAAGGAGCGCTGCCGGCAGTGGTGGCGGGTCTTGTGGACGTGCCGGTCATCGGTCTTCCTGTTTCCACGGGATATGGTGCCGGCGGTGGCGGCGAAGCCGCTTTATTATCAATGCTCCAGTCCTGCTCCGTTCTCTCGGTCGTGAACATCGACGCTGGCTTTGTCGCGGGGGCGTTCGCCGCAAAAATCGCCAACAGGGCAGGGGAGACTAAAAAATGAGACCATCGGTTGATGAATACTTCATGGAAATCGCATCGGTGGTGGCGAAGAGGTCCACGTGCCTGAGAAACCAGGTGGGCGCAGTTATCGTAAGAGACAAGCGAATCCTCGCGACCGGCTACAATGGCGCACCCAGAGGATTGGCTCACTGCCTGGACATCGGGTGCATCAGGGAGCAAAACGATATACCCTCAGGAGAGCGCCATGAGCTGTGCAGGGCAGTCCACGCAGAACAGAATGCAATCCTGCAGGCAGCCATTCACGGCGTGAGCACGGAAAATACGACCATCTACTGCACGCACCAGCCGTGCATTTTATGCACCAAGATGATGATAAACGCGGGAATAAAGAGGGTCGTCTACGCGAACCAGTATCCCGACACGGAGGCGCTCGAGTTTTTAAGGCAGGCCAGTGTTGAAGTGGTGAAGTTTGGGTAGGGCAAATTCTGCCAACCAAGTCGATTAGGCGAAATGTCTTTAATATACGAGACTTATACATCAAATTGAAGGTACCAAAAATGGAAAAATTACATCTACCCATAATCATTGAGATGGACGAGGATGGATATTATATAGTAAGCTGTCCGCTGTTTAAGGGCTGCCATTCCTACGGCGAAACTATAGACGAGGCACTGGAGAATATAAGGGAAGTTATAGGGATGTGCCTCGAGGAGACAAAGGTCGAAGATCTCAACAAGTTTGTGGGATTTAGAGAACTGGAAGTAGCTCAAAATGCCTAAGCTTCCCGTAATCAAAGGTACAAAGAGAAATGAGGGATATCATGAGATTTAAGGTTGTTTTGGAAAAAGAAGAGGACGGCGGTTATTCAGTGCATGTTCCAGCACTTCCTGGTTGTCATACCCAGGGAGATACCAGAGAAGAGGCTTTGATGAACGCGAAAGAAGCCATCGAATGCTACTTGGAGGGTTTAGAGAAGGATAAGAAACCTCTTGAATCCCTTCCCACAATTGACATCGTCACGGTAGCTGTATGAGTAAGTTGCCAGTTGTTTCTGGTAGAGACGTCATCAAAGCCATTGCAAAGATTGGCTATCGTGTCCATCACCAGAAGGGGAGTCATATACATCTCAAGAAGGAGATGCCCCCTCACAGCAGAATTGTGGTGCCAGATCATAAGGAACTGAGGAAGGGTACGTTAAGAGGCATTCTAAGGGATGCTGGGTTAAGCGTTGAAGAGTTCGTCGAATTGTTGTGAGAAAACAGGTGCCGACATAAAGAAGGTCGTCTACGCGAACCAGTATCCAGACACGGAGACGCTGGAATTCCTAAAACAGGCCAGTGTTGAAGTGGTCAAGTTCGGCTAGGTCAAAACTAGATTTTCGTTTAGGTAATATCGAAACACGTGTTAATTTTAATTAACGGTTGTTATTTTAGATTTAACGACATGAACAGGCAACGCTTATTTGTCTCCGCGTTAAATCACTCCTGATAAGATGCTTTACGAGTTAGAATTTACAGACCTTTTCGTAAGTCAATTTGAAAAGCTTGGGAAAGAACATCAAAAACGAATTTACAAGAAAATCCAAGAATTGAAGGAAAATCCATACAGGCATAAGGCACTGACTGGCCCTTTCAAGGGATGTTTTAGGCTCAGAGTGGGAAATTATAGAATCGTCTACATGCCCCTAAAAGATACAGGAAAAATCATTTTAATCGATGTGGATTTGAGAAAGAAGGTTTACAAAAAAGATATTTCAACAATCATAAACCAAATCTCTGAGCGAACATCTTCTCGGAGATAGTTTTGCCCTTTTTAGCCTGGTCGATGGACTCCAGGATCCTCTTCGCCACCTTTGGATCGCTGAGGATTTCCAGAGTTTCTTTCATGTCCTCGTATTCCTCTCTTGGAATTGCAATCATGTCCTTCTCGGTTTTGGCTGCTATTGCCATACAAGGAATAACTTTGATGTCCGCCATAATAAAGGTATCTGTCAATGAAAAAGAGGGTCGTCTACGCAAACCAGTATCCAGACACGGAGGCGCTCGAGTTTTTAAGGCAGGCCAAAGATGAGGTTTCATACAAATTTAATAAAAAGAGAAATGTATTTGAAGCAATACTTCGTATTTATCTAAGGAGATTGTCGAATGAACGAAGTGGATTTCGTCGTCTATCGAAAGGAAGACATCCCAAAAATACCCGAAGATGCGAAAGCAGTGCACATCGGCTACAAGATGAGCCTGCAAGACATCGGCGAGATCATACGAACGAGAAAAAACGTGAAAGCGCTACGATTCCCACCCAGCATCGTTGACAGCCTGCACCCGTTTATAAGCACCATGCTCGACATGCAGGGCATCAAGAGGTTGGTCGGATACGCAGATAGATATGACTCAAAGCACGTAAAAGAGGCGAGAAAGCTCCGCCGAAGGGGTTGGGGATATGAAAAGATTGCCAGGCGCATCTCGAAGAAGACGAACAAGAACATCTCCGCGCAGACGATCTGGTACTGGGTTAACAAGAGGAAATGACGGTTAGCCAGAGAGTTAGCGAACAAGATTGGCGTGGCGAATCGGTTATGTTCCACGTTCCATTGTCATAAAGTGGAATTTTGAGAATTCGAACTACTCGTCTCTAACTCTAGATAGATCTCTATCATGGACGTTAAAGTTTTTTGCGTGCTTCCACCAAAGGTTCTGGTAATTGATCGTACTTATTTCTACCATTTTTTGTAAATTCATTTTCAATATATCTAAATTTTTTGTAAATACACTTTCAATGTGTTTATGAATCCCAGTGGATTGGTTTCACTTTCGCCTTCCACTCAGGCAAGATTAAGATATGGGTATTTTGGCAATGTATATTTAAGAGGATTGAAAATAAGGTAACAACGAGTGAGACGATAATCGAGTAGAGGAGTGTTCAAAAATTGGACGACGAACAAATAAAGCAGAGAATCGAAGAGCTAGTTGGCAAGTATAAAGCTCTTGAGAAATCTAAAAGTCGAAAGGAGATGGAATCCCTTAGCGAGGCGAACGTACGGGCTGGTTTAATCGATCCTTTGTTTGAG
>JAUWXC010000110.1 GCA_030616565.1 Methanocellales archaeon
CTCAGGGCCATGATGCCCTGGTTGAAGAAGTGATTTTCCCAATACCACTACAGTAGTTTCATGAATTCTTTCACTGTGAGATCAGCATCTTTAATAATGACCCTCAAAGTGCCCCTTGCGATTTCGTCGTGATACGGGATCGTCAATGGCTTTCGGTAGGGATGTCGCAAATGTATGTGACCCCCCTTCTGATCACGCACATAGTAGCCAATTTTAGAAAGGGCTTTGATGACATCTTTACCAGAAACAACTGGGAGCTTAGTCAAGTTGACTCTAACCTCCATCGCCGTTTAATTTTTCCTGAAAAAGTTCTCTAGATATTTATATTGTCACAGCCACAGTTGTTTCCTTAGCTTCCTTGGGTGGTTTAATGGGGACGCCCTCCTCAACGAGGGCGCTCAAATGTAATTTGATGGCTTCTTTGATGTTTTTCTTGGCTTCCTCCTCTGTTTTACCCTGAGAAATACAGCCCGGCAGAGAGGGCACAGTTGCAACATACCAATCATCCTCATCTCGTTCGATTAGGACTTTGAATTTCATCACATACACCTTTACAAGCGTATAAGCTTGTCTCACCTTAAAAACTTTGCACTGCCCTTCACTCACCCACCTTCATAACTGTTGCGACGAATATGTCCATCATGATGGCGACGATCCCGGCAATGAATATCGCATCAAATATGCCAGCGCCGCCTATCGTTACGTAGGTCATGGTGGTTGACTGGTACGAGAGAATCTCCCTCAAACGGAGCAGGTCACAGCCGACCAAGATGCCCATCGAGCTCGAAACGTAGGATACAGGTCCTATGCGTTCCCATTTCCTTGAGAGTGCGATGCTGGTTAAACAGGCTGCCAGCGAGGGCACGTATATGTCGCTGATGATCACCCCCTTCCCGGGCACGAAGGACGAGAGATGATTTGCCACGATTGACACGATGACTACCCCGATGATGCATGCCCCTAGTGGTGCCCTGCCAGTTTTAAGCACCTGCCACGAAATGATCAGCGGTATCAAACAGCCAGCTACGTTAAAACAAAGGACCATATTTCCCTGTGAAAACATCGGGATGTTGGGAATAAATCTGAATGCGACGATCGAGCCGGGCAACAATACGAGCGTCTCGTAAACGGTAAACCCCACGCTCTTGAACGCCTCGATGAGCAGGTATAAAATGAGCGCTATGGCTAAAACGGTTAGCCCGATAATCATCAAAACTGGATGTATCAGCATGTCTATTCCGCAGACTCTGTGGACTCCGCCGACTCTGTGGGTTCCACAGGCCTTCTAGAGATAGTTTTAGACCCAAGTATGGCCTTTTCGGACCGCTTGATCTGCCTTCTTATGCGGCCGGATGAATCATATCTCTGCGCAGGTCCAGGTCGCTTGGCTGCGGCATCGCGCTTGGCAACAAGTCTCGTTTGTCCCTTTCTACCCTTTATTTGAACCCATTCAACACTGCCAGTTTTTCCCATTTTATTTTTCCCTCATAATCGCCGTAATTTTTTCTTTAAGGATGGAGTTGACAAGTTTTCCGTCTACCCTGCCCCTGAGTTGTTTCATGACCGCTCCCATGAGGGGCTTTGCTGCTCTTAATCCTCTTTCCCTAATAAAGCCTTCCCTGGATTGCACGACTTTGTCTATAACATTTTCGATCTCTTCCTTACTAGGCGCTCGCAAGCCGAGTTCTGATGTCGCTTCTTCTGCGGTTTTACTTGGATTGGCTGCCAGAATTCTTAGCACTGGGGGAATGCCCTCTTTTGCAATTTTGTTCGCCTTTATCAATTTGAAGACCTCTATAAATTGCTCGTCCGTGAGGCGCTGAACTGGCACCCCTTCTCTGCTGAGCTCGGATGTAGTGCCTTCCAGAGTCCTAACGACCAATGTTGGTGGTGCGCCCAACTCTACTATGCGCTCAAAGAGGGGTGCCCTCTTCGACCTAGACATCAATTCCGCGAACTCCTCACTCAAGCCATGCTCCCTACTATATCGTGCCCTTCGTTCTGGAAACAGCTCGGGCAGCGCACTTTTAATCCGCTTCAATCGTTCCTTGGAGATGGAGATGGGCAACACATCCGTCTCGGGATACATTCGTGCCGCTCCTGGTAAGGGTCTCATATACGCTGAGTTACCATCCTCCAGCGCCCTTCTCGTCTCCTCGGGTACGCCCTTCAATGCCATGTTAGCCCTTTCAACCATCCCTTCTAATGCATGAGTTGCTTTTGACCTCTCCCCTGTAACGAATATTACGCAATCCTCTGGGGCGGCATGAACCTTCTTCTTGAGCGTTGTTACCTCGGCGCTGGTTATCTCATATCCTAGCAATTCGTCCGTATGGAAAACGCCGCCTATGCCGAACCGTTTCGCCCTATCCGCGAATTCAGCGCCAAATCTGCGACCCGGTTGAATTTCTTGTTCTACCAAACCGCCAAATTTGGGAAGGCAAACTGCAAAGACACCACCTTTTTTGAAGGCCTTTTTAATAACTTTGCACTTCGTGTTAGCGAACACACCGCTCACATCGATTATTTCAGTTTTAACGTGCTTGGCACCTCTACTTTTAAGTTCGTCCCGAATCTTCAGCAGATTTACCTGCCTTGACACCTCGCGCTCTACGATCGGTCCTATCAAATTGAGGGCTTGCACCCCTTTTATCTCGACCCTAGCACCCTCAGCGATTGAGATATTTATGTCCTGCCGGATGGTGCCTATTCCCCTCTTTACTTTGCCGGTCGAGCGCAGCATCATGCCGAGGTGCTCAGCAACGATGCGTGCTTGTTGCGGCGTTGTGATGTCTGCCTTGGTTGCGACCTCTACCAAAGGTATCCCAAGCCTATCAAGCGAGTATGTCGTGCTATTTTTGTCCTCTGCTACCTTTTGTGTCGCCTCCTCCTCTAAACAAAGGGTTGCAATTCCAATATCTCCCTCTGGGGTGCTTATTTTCCCATCAGAGGCGACGAAAGCGGTTCGTTGGAAACCAGTCGTGTTTGAACCATCGATGACGATTTTTCTCATGATGTGCACTTCGTTGACTGGTGTCATGCTTAACAACAATGCAACCTCGAGTGCAACGTCCAGCGCCTCCTGATTCAAGGGCTGTGGAGGTTCTTCATCGTTCTCCACCAGACATGTCGTGTCATACCCTTTGTATATGAACAGTCTTCTCCTTCTGGCCTCTTCCAATGCTGCCCTATCTATTTCGCCCAACTCGCTCTCAGTCAGGTGAAGGTACCGTCGTATCTCATAGGTGGATTCATCCGTATTCCTAAG
>JAUWXC010000033.1 GCA_030616565.1 Methanocellales archaeon
ATCGGAAAGGCATTGAAGGACATTCATCTACCAGAGGACTCCATCATAGCAGCCCTCATGAGGGGTTCGAAAGCGATAATACCCGATAGCGCTACGATACTCCAAGAAGGCGATATTGCCGTCGTGGTGAATCTGGCTGGCGTGTCGGGAAAGGTTAAAGACATCTTGACCAAGGGTTGACATCAAAATGGATGAAGTAGACGTGCAAACGCTGCGTAATTGTTTGGTAATCAGTTATTCTGGATTTTTGCTCATGGGTATAGGCGGAATGCTGTTTGTACCCTTACTTTTAATCATAGCATATCCCCACGAGGTCGTATATGCTTACTCTTTTGTTATCCCAGGGCTCCTGGCTCTGATTGGCGGATTTGTACTTTGGAGACTTTTCAGGGTGGATCCTGCACTGGCGTCATTGGGAAGGCCCCAAGCCTTAATCCTCGTTGGAGTGTTTTGGGTTGTGGCATGTATATTCGGTGCAACCCCTTTTATCATCGGTTTTATTCTCAGTCCACTCGACGGTCTTTTTGAAGCCGTCTCTGGATGGACGACGACCGGTCTGACGATGGTCAGCGTGGCGACGTGCCCCAATATCTTTTTGTTCTGGCGCAGTCTCATGCAGTTCGTTGGAGGGGCTGGACTTGCCGTTCTCATGTTGACTGCCATCATAGGCCCGAAGAGTGGCATCGCATCCGTCTACTCGGCAGAGGCGAGGACAGAAAGATTGCTGCCAGCTATCAGACACACCGCTAGGATGATTCTCAAGATTTACCTTTTGTACCTCTTCATAGGGATAGGGTTACTCCATGTCGCCGGTATGCCCTTGTTCGACTCCATAAATCACTCGATGTGCGCACTGGCTACTGGCGGCTTTTCCACTAGGGCTGGAAGCATAGGCTCATATCAAAGCCTGGAGATTGAAATAGTCACCATGGTTCTTATGTTGTTAGGCAGCCTGAGCTTTGCATTTCATTATCTTTTGTTGTCAGGCAAACTTGGCAAGGCTACAAAAGACATCGAGCTCAAGGTCATGTACGCATCCATCATCATATTTTTGCCCATCGTCACGTATGGTTTGGTCTATGGTTTTTATCATTCCCCATTGCAGGGATTCAGGCATGCGCTGTTTAACGTGATTTCCGCCCTAACGGGCACGGGTTATACGACCGCATCTCCAGAAAGCATAAGCCAGTTTGGACATCTGGTGCTGTTCTCGCTGGTGGTATTGATGAGCATGGGTGGGAGTACCGGCTCTACTTCCGGTGGCATAAAACGATACAGGATAGGGGTCATGGCGAAATCGATTTTCTGGGAGATAAAGACGAGACTGCTTCCAGAGAGTGCTGTAATCGGAAGGACGGCATGGTACACGGGCGAGAAAGAAACCATCACTCCTGATCTGTTCATGGAGGTATCGATTTTTGTGTTTGCCTATATCACGCTCTATATAGCAGGTATCATCGTCTTCTTGCTGAATGGATATTCTGTGATGGGTGCCCTGTTCGAGTACGCATCGGCTATGGGAACGGTGGGTCTTTCTACAGGAATAACTGGACCGGGTATGCCGGTTTCCTGCAAGGTAATGGAAATCATCGGCATGATTCTCGGCAGGTTGGAATTATGGGCAGTATTAATATTGATGGCAACCCCATTTGAATGGATGGTATCGCGAGGAAGGTAAATATGTACGTAGTCATCGTGGGCGGAGGGAGAACCGGCAGTTTTCTCGCAAAATCACTGTCTCAAGAGGGGAAAAAAGTCGCGGTGGTCGAATCGGATAAGGATCTTTGTCAGAGTCTGGCTGAGAAGCTCGACATTCTGGTGATTCATGGAGATGGAACCGATGCCAAGTATTTAGAGGATGCTGGCGCTGCAAAGGCAGACGTATTCGTCGCTGTTACAGGAGAGGACAAGACCAATCTCGTCTCCTGCCAGATGGCAAAAAAGAACTTCAAAGTTCCCAGGACGATAGTAAGGGTGAACGATCCCAAAAATGAGGCGGTATTTAAGGATTTGGGCATCGATGTTGTGGTCAGTACTGTAACGGCGGCATCCATAGTTCTAAAGAATGCTGTTACATCTGGAGAGCTCATGACGCTTTTGACATTGAAGGAAGGCAACGTTGAGATGGTGGAGTTCGTGGTGCATGAAAACTCTTCGGCGATCGACAAACCTATAGCAGACCTGGGACTCCCAAAGGACTGCGTGCTTACCGCGATACTAAGGGAGGGTCACATCATCTTCCCGAAGGGCAAAACGGTGATAAAAGCAGGGGACTCCATCGTAGCTCTTACAACAGCGGAGCGCATAAGGAAATTGGAAAAGATATTTGTTGGGTAATATGAAGATTGCAGGCATCGATGAAGCGGGTAAGGGTCCTGTTGTGGGACCTATGTTCATCGCTGGTGTGATGATACCTGAGGAACGTGCCGCATCTCTGGAGCGATTAGGTCTCAGGGATTCCAAGGCAATCTCACCTAAAAGGCGGGAATTTTTGGCAGAGGAGGTAAGGAAAGTCGCGAAATATCATATCCTCGAGGTCAGCGCAGGGCAAATCGATGAACTGCGCCAGATGATGACGATGAACGAGATCATGGTCGTCAGCTATGCGAAGGTTCTCAAAGAACTAAAGCCAGATAGGGCGTTTGTTGACGCAGCTGATGTATATCCAAGGCGATTTGCACAAAATGTGCGCGAGAAGTACGGCGCATCCATCGACATAATCTCAGAGCACAACGCAGACGCCAAATATCCAATCGTTTCCGCTGCTTCCATCCTGGCAAAGGTGAGACGTGACGCGGCGATACGCGATTTAGAAAAACAAATTGGACAGGAGATCGGCTCTGGTTACCCCTCAGATCCCAGGACGGTGCATTTTCTGGAGAATTGGATTCAGAAACACGGCTCCTTGCCAAAATTCGTGCGTCATTCCTGGAAGACGGCGCAGACGGCATTGAAAAAGCATGAGCAGTCGAGTTTGTCCAGGTTTTAGTAAATACAAAAAAGAGGGGAGGGGAACCGCATCCAGCCTAGAAACGCGTAAGGGGGATGCAGTTCTTAACCCTAGGAGGTGACGTTCAATATCTTCCTAGTCTTGACACATATATAGGGATTTGGCAAGAGCGGGGCGAAAGTAATCCTAAAAGTCAAGCGGAAATTTGCCCTTTTGCCACCTTTTCGATCATCTTTCTGATCAATTTCGGGTCGTTTGTCTCTATTCCAAAGTATTCCACGAAGGTAGGAGTGATCGTCAACATCTTCGTCCTTCTGTGGGGCACGCTTTTAATCAATTCTCTCTCTTCTAATGCAACAACATGTGAGTATGCCTTGTTTCCCCTGATGCTGACCACCTCTGCCTGGGTGACCGGTTGATGGTAGGCAATAACTGCCAGAGTCCTCAGCACAGGTGTCTCGAATTCCCTGGGCGCTATGCTTCGTACTTTTTCTGCATACGCTGGTTTGACCTGCATCACATATCTCTCCCCGGTCTCAACCAGTTCCAGTGAGGTCTCTCTGGTTTTGTATTCCTCTATGAGGGATTTTAACAGCTCTGATACGTACTCAGGCGGCTTCCCCACGAGCGTTGCCAGCTCTTTCGCATCTAAGGGCTCACCTGCGGCGAAAAGCGCAGCCTCCAATACTTCCTTGTCGTTCATGTTCTCCTACCTGGACTTTATGTATATGTCGCCAAACAACTCTTTCTGCTCCAGCCAGATTTTTTTCCTGATCGCCAAGAACAGCAGCGGAATGTACGCCTGAACGATGTCTGCAGGAGTTCTTTCCTCAACCAGCTCTGAAAATACGACCTTCTTCTGCCTTTTGAATATTCTTTTCAATTTTTTCATCACTGCCCTGATCCTGTTCTCCAAATCTTCCTGTTCTATAACTCTGAGGGTGTCCTCTGCCGTTGGACGACTTCTCCCTCTTCTCATGCGCCTTATCTCTCTTTTCTCCCTCAGGTCTATGGCCTTTTTCAGCTCGTCTATCAGCTCCGTCAAGGTGACAGGTCGTTTTGACCGTCGACGAATTTTCGGGCGCAGAGGGGGATACGTCTCTATCTGGAAATCCTGGAAACACTCTGGCTGAAAACCGAAGAAATCCCATTCGTCTCCTTTATCACCCTCTTCCACCAGTACTTCGGACTTCATCCTCAGCAATATCGAGGCATACAGAAGCGTTCTTGCGGATACCCAGAGGTCTAATTGCTCCCTCTCCTCCAACCTTTTGAGGAATTTATCGGTGACATCTACTATGTCAATGTTCCAAGGGTCGATTTCGCCGTCTTTAGCCAAATTCACCAAGATCTCAACCGGCTCGTCTATCAATTCAATACTACCCCCGTTATGCTTGATATGTTCTCCTCCTGCATGGTTACGCCAATCGTCCTGTTCGCTGCCTTCACCATGCTCTCCCTTAGCGATCCAACGATGAACTGCGTATCCTTGGATGTATTTTTAATCATGCTCGCAACCCTTTCAGCATTGGCGCCATCAAGATACATATCAATCTCATCCAGCGCATAGAATGGGGCAGGTCTGTACTTCTGAATTGCAAATAGGAACGCCAGTGCGGTCAGGCTCTTCTCTCCACCGGACAGAGCACCCATGCGCCTGACAGCCTTTCCCGAGGGCCTGGCTTTAATCGTCAGCCCACCAGCAAAGGGATCGTCCCAGTTTTCCAGCACCAGCTCACCCTCTCCGTCAGAGAGCTGGGCAAAAATCTCCTTGAAATGGGCGTTGATCGCACAGAAACTCTCCATAAACGCATCCTTTTTCATGGATTCATACCGTTCTATTCTCTCGATGATGTCATTGCGCTCCTTGAACAGCACATCCCTCTTGCCCTGCAAATCGCGCTGTCGCGTCTCCACTTCCTCGTACTCCGCGATCGCCCGCATGTTCACTGGCTCTAATGCCTCCATCTGCATCTTGAGCGAGGCGACTCTCTCCATCACCACTTCATGCGGTGGAATTTCCTCCGCCTTTACCACGCCCGTTTCTTCGACCTCTTTATTGATTTCATCGACTTGGGCCTGCAATTCGTTTTTGCTCGCCTCCAGCATCTCTATCCGTGCTTCAACCCTTTCCAGGTGTTTTTGAACCTCGTTCTTCTCGACCTCTATCTTGGCCATCTCATCAAGCAATTCATCTCTTGCCCCGCGCAGGTCGACCAGCTCAGCCTCTAACGTCTTCTCGCGCTGTCTTTTATCCTCCAATCTCTTCTCAAGGGCTGCAATCTCCTCCTCGCATGTAGATATCTGCCCTCTCAGCTGCTTCTTCTTCTCCTCTAACTCCTTTGTCCTCTCCTTGAGTTCATCAATCTTCGAAGTCGAGAAGCCCTTTTCTACATTTATGGTGCCTATTTCTGCATCTATATCGCGTATCCTGTTCTCCAGCCTGCGTATCTCTGTCCCAATATCTTCCGCCTCCTTCATCAGCCCGGGAATCTCCGAGTCCTTCAGCAACTTCTCCAGTTTCCCCATCTCCGCGTCCATCTCTGCAATTTGGGAATCCATGCTTGTGCCTCTCTCTTCCAGGGCGTCCATCTCCTCTCCCAGTTTCTTCCTTTCAATCATAAGGGACTTGAGCTCTTCTTCCTTGGCTTTGATGGTCTCATTGCTTTCATCTATCAGCTCCTCGCCCTCTACCAGTCTTCGTTTCTCCCCGGCAATCTCTGTATCTATGTCCAGCGTGCCCCTCAGGGTAGAGGATATGTGCCCCTCAATTGCATCCATCTTATCAAGACATTGACGTCGTTTTGCATCGCATACGGTGATTTGCTCTGCTAATTTCTTGAACTCCTTCTCTGCTGTGCTGAAGGCAAATCTCCTCATCAAACTGCCTCCTGTCATCGCACCGCTTCTCTCGATTAATTCCCCATCAAGTGTCACCATTCTTCTGGGCATCAGTTTTCTCGCTACGTCAAGGCTCTCTACTACAATCGTGTCGCCAAAGACGTACTGAAATGCGGGCTCGAATTTAGCATCGTAGTCAACGAGATTTATTGCATAATCGATTATTCCACTCTTCTTCGTCAACTTGGGCAGTGGTTTAGACCTCATCTTGTTTAGCGGCAAAAACGTGACTCTGCCTGCTTTTTTGCCCTTCAAAAATTCTATCGCACACGCGGCGTCTTCGTCGGTATCGACGACTATGCACTGCATCCTGTTGCCGGCTGCAACCTCCAGAGCGGTAGCGTATTTTTCATCGACCTTGCCCAGTTCGGCAATTACCCCATAGATGCCTGATAGTTCACGCTGCTTTTTGGCATTTAGAATTGTGCTTACAGCCCTGCTGTAGCCGCCCAACTCCTCCGATGCTTTGACGTGCGCCTCCATTTTTGCGTATTCCTGCTGGAGGCGCCAGAGTTCTTTTTCGATCTTGTCCAGCTCGCCTTTCAACGCGGATTTTCCGCTCTCCAGTTCGTCCACACTGCTCGAGACCCTGTTCCTCTCTTTCTCGAGGTCTTTGAGCTCCTTATGAATCCGCTTCATCATCGCCTCGGTCTCGGCTATTTGCTCCCCGGCTCTTTCTATCTCGCGTTTGATATCACCCTCCTCAGAGGATTTTCGCCTGATATTGTCGAGCAATCTGTCTTTTGTCCTGAGCAATTCGCTTTTCTCGCTCCTCCCCTCCTCTGATTGCTCTTTGAGCGTAGCAAGCCTGCTCCGCACATCAGCAAATTTTGCATCCACCTTGGCGATTTTGCCTTGAACGACCTTTAATTGAGTCTCCTTCTCCTTTATCTCTGCCAGTATGCTCCCTTTCCTGACCTCTTCCTCCCCAACTTTTGCCGTTAAACTCTCAATCTTCTCCCTGGTCCCGTCGATATCTATCAGCGCCCTCCTTCGTTGCTCTTCGACATCATCGATTTCGGTTTTGAAAAATTCAATGGCATGCTGATGTTTGGCAACTTCACCCTTTATTTCTTCAATCTCCCTTTTGACCTCTATCTGCTCATCCTCTCCCTTCAGGGTGATCTCTTCGTTTAAAACGCGCAGTTTTTCTTCCACCGCAGATATTCTGCCTCTGATCTCTGTTAACTCCTTGACTAACCCATCCTTTTTCAGATTTCTTCTATCCAATTTTTTAATTGACTTTTTCAGTTCGTCTTCCACACTCTTCAATTTTGCAAGCAATGTGAACGCTTCATAACGCCTCTTCTCGTCCATCAGCGCCTTGTATTTGAGCGCTTGCCCTCTCTCCCCTCGTAGTTGCCTCAGTCTGAGGCCGATCTCTGAGA
>JAUWXC010000035.1 GCA_030616565.1 Methanocellales archaeon
CACACCATAGAAGTGGTGGGCGCATACTTCCCAGCCGTTCTAGGAACATTGGTTGTAATCCCTGTGTATGTTATTGCAAGAGAAATATTCGATAAACGAGTGGGGATACTGTCTGCTATTCTCGTAGCAATCATGCCAGGGCAATTCCTATCCCGCTCATTATTAGGATTCACGGATCACCATGTCGCTGAGACACTTTTCAGCACACTGACGATTATGTTCTTCTTACTTGCTGTCAAAAAGGCAAACGAACACGAGTTAACATTTGAGCATATTTTGAGGAAAGATTGGGATGTTCTAAAAACACCAATCATATTCTCGGCATTGGCTGGATTCATGCTTGGTTGTTATTTGCTTGTATGGGTAGGTGCACTGTTATTCGCCTTTGTGATCGCTGTATATGCCGTGGTGCAGTGCATTGTAGATCACCTAAGGGGCAAATCCCTTGATTATCTGTGCGTTGTGGGCGCAATCACATTCGTGGTTCCATTGATAATGGTTGCACCACTGGTTGTACAGGGTCGGGGCATGTATTCTCAACTTCATATATTCTCATTTGTGATGGGCATACTGGCGTTTTTGATGTTAAGCGCAATTTCACAAACAATGAGCCAGAGACGTATTGACCGAAGTTATTATCCGCTCATATTGATTGGAATCGGCATTATCGGCACGATAATCGTTTACGTTATACACCCAACTTTACTTCGCTTGATGATAGGTTCATTCCGCGTCTTCCGCCCTACTGGTGGCGCACTAACCATTGCTGAAGTATCCTCAATCTTTTACAGAGGCGGACAATTCACTCTAGAGAATGTGTGGTACAACTTCACGATGTGCTTCTATGTTGCAGTCATCGCCCTTTTGATGGTCGGATATAGAGTCCTCAAAGAATGGAGGCCAGAGGACACACTTCTTGTGGTATGGAGCATCATCATGCTCTTTGCTACAATCGGACAGAACAGGTTCGCATATTACTTCGTGGTGAATGTCGCAATCCTCTCTGGATATTTCGGCATCAAAATGTTAGAATGGGGGGGACTAGGTAAATTATACGAGAACTTCAAGAGAAGGGTAGCAGATGCGAGTGATGTTGGTTATTTCATTTCCAGATATGTCAAACTCGGTCATGTACTTGCTGTGGCACTGGTCATACTGCTCCTCATCTATCCTAACGTCAACATAACGATGGGGTCTGGCCCAGGTGCAGCAAGGTGGACTGGCGGACCCAACATGGACTGGTATAATTCGTTAGACTGGATGAGATATAATACACCGGATCCGGGCGTGGACTATTATGCGCTGTATGAAGAACCAGAACCTGGGGAAGCATATCAATATCCGGATTCCGCCTACGGTGTGATGAGCTGGTGGGACTACGGTCACTGGATTACCAGAATAGCGCATCGCATCCCGAATGCCAATCCATTCCAATCTGGTATAGGCGGTCCTGGATCGAATGATACGATCGTCCCGGGCGCATGCATGTTCTTCACCGCCACGAACGAGTCCACTGCTAATTGGATACTCGACGAACTTGGCACTAAATACGTCGTTTCGGACATCGAGATGGCAACCGGCAAGTTCTGGGCGATGGGCACGTTTGCAGAGGGTGGCGATGTCAACAAATACTGGGCGAAATATCAGGTTGTCCTACCAGACGGTAGCGCGGGTTGGGGACCTGAGTACTATAAAACCATGGTCGTAAGACTTCACTTCTTCAACGGAGAAAATTTCACATCGCCATATGGAGATCAAATCGAGCCTTTAGAGCATTATCGACTTGTTTACGAGTCGTCCACGACAGTCGGCATGATAGAAGGTAGAGAAATCAAATATGTGAAGATCTTCGAATATGTTCCATAACGCAAGGTCACGGAAGACGATGTGATGAGCGGAATCTGATTTAGGTACAGAGAATGAGGAGCAAATGTAACAGTTATGATTGCATCTGCGGTACTTTTATTGGCATGATCCTTTTACTCATGAGTGATTGCTCTGCATAGTAGTTGGATATTGCATCATCCAAATCCATCAGCTTCTTTATGATTGGATTTGACGTGTTCAATTTATACATCTCGGCTCTCCCAATCTCTCTGGTCTTGGTCACGATGTGGTTTCTCTCTAAAATGTCCCATATGTTGAAAAGAGTTGCTCTGCTAATACCCGCACCCTTCGCTATGTCTGTTTTCGAGTGATCGAATGCCTCATTGTCTACCAAGAAGTCTATGACCTTTAATATCGGGGTTTCAGTTCCGAAAAATTTTAAGAACAACGTTTTATCTTCCATGTATACTTAATAAAGAAGAGCATGTTTATATAATTTGCCATCAATGTATAAAAATATGGACACTAAGTCACTATTGAAGGCAACTATATTAAAGAAATTGAAAAGGCGTGGTAAATGGGGCAAAGCTCATACAAGTTTTGATAAACTATCCACAGGAATACCCAGACATTTGAGAGGAGAGGCGAAAGAGGTGGGGCATGATTTGATTAAATCTGGATTATTGCTCTCAAAGCCGACATCATATGGCTTAGAAGTTCCTCTTAATCCAAAACGAAAAGATGAAATCCTTAAGACCATTGAAGAATATCTCCCAAAAGAGCGTTAAATGGATTGCGGCATGGTGAAAAAGGTATAATGCAAAACTCTTATATACACATACATACACATACACAGTGTGATGAACATGGCGACCAAAACGATATCTATAACAGAAGAAGCATATGGCCGACTGTTAAGTGAAAAAGAGAAAGATGAGAGTTTTACTAACATCATACTCAAACTGACGGGAAAGAAGGATCTTCTAAGGTATATTAGATCGCTTAAGCCGGACAAGGATCTAGCGAATAGCATTGAAGAAGCGATGACGGAAACAAGAAAACACAAACTAAGGGATGTGCGTCTTTAATGGCCTGCCTTGACACCGATTTTTTGGTGGAACTGTTGAGGAGAAACAGCAGGGCAGAAAAGAAACTTGAAGAGCTGACCTTGAGGGGAGAAAACCTGACCACAACGCCGTTAAATGCGTGTGAGTTGTTCAAAGGAGCCTACAGGACAGGTAAACAAATCGAAGAAGCAAAAAAAGTGAGAGAACTGCTATCACACCTGGACATACTGGATTTTTCGGCCTCATCCTGTGAGACGTTCGGGAAAATGATAAACATCCTGCGAGACGAAGGGAGTGATGTAGGTGAAATGGATACTCTTATCGCTTGCGTTGTCATAATTCATGGGGAAATTTTGGTGACCAAAAACATAGAACATTTCTCGCGAATAGCAGGGCTAACATTGGAAACTTTTTAGAGGCACTCTGAATGAACGATAACGTCTGCATTCTAATTCCAACGTTGAATGAAGCGCCCACCATAGGCGATATAGTCCGCAAATTCAAGTCCATGAGATTTTCTGATATCCTAGTCATCGACGGGCATAGCACCGACGATACGGTCAGAATGGCAGAGGATGGTAGTGCCAAGATCGTCATCCAGGACGGGAAAGGCAAAGGTCAGGCGCTTCAGCAGGCTTTTAACATGATCGATAAAGATGTCATCGTCATGATCGACGGCGACGGAACGTATCTTCCGGAAGAAGTGGGCAGATTGCTTGAGCCGATAGAGAATGGCAAAGCTGATCACGTCATCGGCAACAGGTTTGCATCCCCTCAGAGGGGGGCGTTCACCGCATTGAATCTACTCGGCAATAAAATTCTGAGCAAGGCATTTGGTCTTGCATATGGCGCCTGGATTACGGATGTTCTATCGGGATATAGAGCCTTCAGCAGAAAGTCCATTAAAGAATTAGAGCTGAACAGGACCGGATTTGAGACCGAAGCGGAGATCACCATAGAGGGTATAAGAAGAGACCAGAAAATCGTAGAAGTGCCGGTCACATATCTGCCAAGGCATGTGAAGGCTACCACCAAGCTTAATCCAATCAAAGACGGTATAAAGATTGGTCATACCATGTATCAGCTCACCAAGACGCATAACCCCTTGCTGTACTTCGGCCTGTTTGGAGCCGTTTTCATGATACTGGGTGCTGCTATTGGAATCTACGTCGTACTGGACTGGTTCAAGGGAATAGAACACATCCCGCTGACGATTCTCTCCACGCTATTAATCATAACTGGCGTTCAGATGTTCATCTTCGGTCTTCTGAGCGACTTGCTCGCACTATTCCATAAAGAAATGATGCGGGAAATCAAGAAACGCTGAAAATTACAAAACCCTGGTCATCACTTCTAAATCAATTCCCTTCGGACCAATGGTGAAGGGCATCATCTTGTTTGGCGTTAACATACCCCTCATCTTCCTAACGACGAGCAATCGCTCTAATTCGCTGCCCCTCTCCTTGAAGAAGACCTCGATGACGCCATCTGCTATGTGCTTCATGGCATTTTCCATCGCTGCATCATGCATGCCCTTGGTCATCAGAAGTAAATGCGATCCTCCTGCCATCTTTCCGATCGAGGACATGGTCTCGATCACATCGCTGATATCTTTTACATCGTAACTCCTCAAGAAGAATGAGAGCGAGTCGATCACGCCCCTGTATTTTCCTCCATAATCTGTTTCTATCACCATTTTTAGCTGGCTGAGCGAGTCGATACCTTTCTGCAAGAGCTCCTTGTCTGATATTTCCTTACTCAACTCTGGCGGAAGTATGCTGATGAACCTGGGCGTGTATGCATCGATAAAGAGCAGTTTCTTCTTTTTCTCATACTTCTCAGCACCAATCCCCAATCTCTGCATGTTGTCCCTGAGCTCGTTTATGGGATGGTCCGTTGAAAAGTAGAATGCACACTCGCCGCTCTCCAAACCGCCTGAGATAAACTGATGCGCAAATACCTCGGAGCCGATTCCAGGATCGCCCAATAATAATAACGTCGTCCCGGGTAAGATTCCACCGCCCAGCTGTGCATCTAGACTTTTTATGCCCGTCGCGACCAATTTCTCCTTGGCTTTGAGACCAAATTCCATTGCTATTAAACCTACAAACGTTTTAATGCCATTATAATATATAGAATTAGGGATTTCCATGCTAAGAGAGTTGAATTTCAAAGACGGATTGATCCATGCTATCGCACAGGATCATCAAACGGGCGAGGTGTTGATGCTCGCTCACATGAACTTGGGTGCCCTCAAAAAAACCCTTGAGACCAAGAGGGCACACTACTGGAGCACGAGCAAAGAGCGCATCTGGAAGAAGGGTGAGATTTCCGGCAACGAGCAGATTGTACACGGGATTAGGGTAGACTGCGACGGTGATGCCGTCCTCCTGAAGGTGGAGCAAATCAGGGGCGCATGCCATATGGGATATAGGTCCTGTTTCTATAGAGATATAGACGGAAAGATCCTAGCCGAGAAGGTATTTGATCCAGAGAAGGTGTATGGACATGAAACTCGTCCCTGACACGAGCGTCATCATAGATGGCAGGATTACCGCCAAGATCGAGAGTGGTGAGTTTGAAGGAGCCGAAATCATCATTCCAGAGGCGGTCATATCCGAGTTGGAGGCGCAGGCAAATCAGGGTTGTGAAATCGGTTTTAATGGCTTGGAAGAACTGAAAAAATTGAACGAGATGGCGAAGAAGAAAAAGATCTCGCTGAAATATGTAGGCGAGCGCCCTACGCTTGAGCAGATTAAATTGGCTTCAGGTGGAGAGATCGACTCCATAATCAGGTCTGTGGCCGCTGGGCACGACGCGGTATTCGTAACCAGCGACATCGTTCAATCAGAGGTTGCCAGAGCAAAGGGTTTGGAGGTCGTTTACCTTTATCCAGAAATGGAGAAGTTGGGTCCGCTGCGCATCTCCTCCTACTTCACCGATGATACGATGTCCATACATCTGAAAGAGGGGGCATACCCTATGGCAAAGAGGGGTACTGTCGGTAAAATGCAGTTGGTGAAGATAAGGAAAAAACCCTGCACGGAAAAAGAATAGCATGAGATGGCACACGAAATCACGGAGAGGGTAAAGCGGGACCCGGAAGGTTTCATCGAATTCGACAGAAAAGGTGCGACGGTAGTTCAACTTGGTCCCATAAGAGTTGCAATAGCGCGCCCACCGTTCTCGGATGGAATTGAAATCACGGCCGTACGTCCCATTGCAAAGGTAAGTTTGGACGATTACAGGCTCAGTGAAGAGCTTAAAGCGAGACTGATTGAGAAGCAAAGGGGGACTCTCATCGCAGGCCCTCCTGGCGCAGGGAAATCCACTTTTGCTGCTGGCGTGGCAGAATTCTTGCAAGAGGAGGGTTATGTTGTGAAAACCATGGAGTCGCCTAGAGATTTGCAGGTATCAGATGCGATCACGCAGTATTCTCCCTTGGGAGGCAGTATGGCGAGTACGGCCAACATCCTCCTTCTGGTCAGGCCGGATTACACGATCTATGATGAGCTGCGCAAGACCTCTGACTTCCAGGTATTTGCGGACATGCGGTTGGCAGGCGTTGGAATGGTGGGCGTGGTGCATGCCAATAGAGCAATAGATGCCCTGCAACGATTGATAGGCAGAATAGAGTTAGGAGTAATACCGCAGGTGGTCGATACCATCGTGTTCATCGACAAGGGCGAAGTTTCGCTGGTGTACAATGTAGAATTCACGGTGAAGGTTCCATCCGGGATGATCGAGCAGGACCTATCGCGCCCGGTCATAGACGTGATTAACTTTGAGACTGCTCAAGTAGAATACGAGGTTTATTCATATGGCGATCAGGTTGTGGTCATGCCAGTTGGCGAGGTGGGCAAGCCAGTGTGGAAACTAGCAGAAAAAGAAGTCCAGAAGGAGATTGGTAGGTATGTGCGTGGACCCATAGACGTGTTGATGATGTCAGACTCGAAGGCAATCGTCTACCTTGATCAGCGCGATATTCCTCGCGTTTTAGGCACAGGCGGCAGGACGATTGACAGGATTGAACGCGCTTTAGGCATCAGCATCGATGTCCATCCTGCCCAAGAGAGGTAAATGAGATGGAAAAAATATGTCCAGAATGCGGCGCGAGAATGTTCCTTTGGAAGTATAAACTGATAAATATCC